>NZ_WSPG01000061.1:0-4228 GCF_022819185.1 Morganella sp. HSTU-ASny43 | reverse complement strand
TTGTGATATAATATTAAGTAGCGAACTTAACCTAGTAACAAGTTCATCTGAATTAATATTAGATATATGTAAAACTGTGGGTGCAAGTACCTATATTAGCGGAAGAGATGGACGAGAATATTTATCAGAGAAAGACTTCATTGATAATAGCATAAATATTATATATCAAGATTATAATATAGAACCATATACCCAATTCAATAATAAGAATGAATTCGTACCATATATGTCAATAATAGACTTGATATCCAATATTGGCATAGAAAAATCAAAAGAATATATTAGGAAAGGTTGGAGTCTATAATGAGAAAATTTACCATAGAAAATAAAACTGTTGGTGATAATTTACCATGCTATATTATTGCAGAAATTGGTGGTAATTTTAAAACTTATGAAGAGGCAAAAAAACTAATTGATGCGGCAGCAACAACTGGTGTAAATGCTGTTAAGTTACAAACATACACTGCTGACACCCTTGCATCTAAAATAGCTAAGTATGAAATGAAAAATACTGGCGCTGTAAGTCAGTATAATCTGTTCAAAGAATTTGAGATTAGTAAGAGCTTACACGAAGAAGTGTATTCTTATAGCCGAAGTAAAGGTCTCGATGTATTTTCAACACCCAGTCATGAGAGCGACCTTCAGTTATTAGAAGATATCGGAAATAATGTTTACAAAATTGGTTCAGATGATAGCAATAATTTAAATTTTATCTCTGCTGTTGCAGCATTACATAAACCCCTAATTGTAGCTACTGGTATGTGTACTTTAAAAGAAGTAGACGATATTGTCGATGCAATATCGAAAACGGGAAATAATAACTTCGCATTACTGCATGCTATTACATCTTATCCAACGGAATATAACATTGCTAACCTCAATGTTATAACAACACTAAAAAATAGATATCCGGGTATTGTAGTTGGATACTCTGATCATACTATCGGGATGCAATGCTCATTCGCAGCAAAAGTACTTGGTGCAGATATTATTGAGCGGCACTTTACACTCGATAGAAATGCAGAAGGACCTGATCACATTTTATCAAGTGATCCTAAAGAAATGAAATTTTTAGTTGACTCAATACGCATAGTAGAAAGCGCATTAGGCAGTGGTATAAAAATGCCTGTCAACCAAGAATTAATCAACCGTCGTAATAACCGAAAATCAGTCGTTATAAATAAAGATTTAAAGAAAGGTGAAGTAATTACAAGAGAATCAATTTGTGTAAAAAGACCAGGAACAGGTATTGAAGCATCACTATACAATCATCTTATCGGACGGACAGTAAATAAAGATATGCCGATTGATGCTGTATTAACATGGGATGACCTTGGTAACTAATCTACTAAGTGTAACTATATCAAACCTATCGTGAAATAACTAATATGCCAAAAATTTTAATCGGTATCCAAGCCAGACTTGGCTCATCACGGCTTCCTCGTAAAAGTGCTTTACCGTTCTTTCAAGACAAAACATTGATTGAAAATATATACAACAAATGGAAAAATTATAATAATCAATATACTGTTGCTATCCTAGCTCCACAAGGTGAATCAGAAGATCCCTTTTGGATATCAGCTTCTCAGAATTGCAAAATAGTATACGGTAGTGACGATAATCTTCTATCTCGCTATATGACAGCAGCTGACCATTTGGATGCCGATATTATCATTCGGGCGACCGGAGATAATCCATTTGTTCATTATCAATTAGTAGACAAGTCAATTAAACATTTCCTTGATAACCAATTTGATTATCTATCTTCAAAATCAGATGATGGATGTAATGTACCTCAAGGACTGGGCATTGAGATATTTACTACTCAGGCACTGAGAACCGTATATAAAACTGCTGATAGAATTGCACAAGAGCATGTAAGCGAAGCTTTTCTAAATAATAGTAACATTAGGTGCGGATTTCTTTTAGACCCATTTAATGCAAAGGAAATCGATCTGAAAATAACAAGCCTGACATTAGATTATTTATGTCAATATGAAATGCTAAAAGGATTACAGTGAGCTACATATATTATGTAATTTTTGGTGAGACATGGGGGAGTGGTCACCTATCTAGGGCAGTTCATTTTAAAAATTCATTACCTCAATCTGAGGTTACAATTGTCATTCATTTTGAGAAGCCATCAGATATAATAATTGCGAATAATTATTTAAAAACTCCCTATCATGAACCTGTAATTAAAAATAGCCAGAATAAGATATTAATTAATGACACCTTAGGTAAATTTACATTACCTGGGGAATACAAGGAAGTTTGGTTATTAGATTCTTTAGAAGAAAGACCATGCAAGGCTAATTTTAAAAAATATCATATACTATACCCAACAATAGGTAGTACTGATTTCCCATTTAAAAAACACACTATGCCAAAGAAAAAAACCTCAGCTCTTATAGTACAGGGAGGGGGTGATGATCATAAAAAAATACCTGAAATCCTTCTTGAAATACCAGAAGAAATATATACTTGGGTATGCATAGGAAATAATTGCCGATATATTAATGAGCTTAGTGAAGTTATAAAAAAAAGGGACAACAGCACATTACTCATAGATGTTCCAATATTACAAATTCTACCTAGTAGTGATTATATTATTACAGCTGCCGGCAATACACTACTAGAGATAATGGAGAATTCCAATAATAAAAAGATTATAATTTTTACGCGGGAAGAGAAAGAGATGCAAACGGCCAATATGTTTTCAAATCACAAAGATGTATTAAAGATATTTGGATTAACCGAAAATTTTCGTTGGATAAAAAATGATTAGCTTATATGAATCTTGTTCCGAATTAATTTATGTCAAGCTAAAAAATCAAGAAAAAAACAATATTTTTTTACCGGAAGACATTTGTGTTTCAGTTGTCAATCGCCTTAGAAATTTTAATATTTCATTTTATAAAGTAAACAGAAACTGGACAATTTCTGATAACTACATTATTCCACCATTAAGAAAAGACGATATTTTATTAGTATCTGATTTATTTAATTTCAGAACGATAGATATCCATACATTGCCAGATTGTAAAATAGTACTGGATTTAGCTCATTGCTCATATGAAACGTTAGCATTCTATTTAGAAAAATTCCGTATAGCTAACAAGAAAGTATTATTTTCATGCATTTCCATGGGAGCAGGAAAATATTATAGATATGGGGGGGGAGGCGTTTTTTTTGATATCAAAAATATAGCAGAGTTAAATGATTTTTCCTTTAATCAGGTTAACTATACATCATTAAATTTAGATTCAAAATACTGTGCTTTAACAAACGAATATTCAACAAGGCATATTGTTTCTGCAAAAAATATCTCTGCTATTGAAATTGACAAACTAAGAAAAAATGGAATTTCCATATCTGATGGACTATTTAGCCATATTAGTGGAAAGCGGTCGAATGAATATTATTTTTGGAAGGATATAACAGAATGAAAATTTGGTTTATTGGTGCCCACTTTGATGATATCGAAATTGGATGTGGTGGAACTGCAGCGAAATTAATATCACAAGGACATGAATGCCATGTGACTATAGTAACAAATTCTGGTTATTCAGATGAGTATGGAAATATTGTTAGAGAATCATCTGTTGCACGAGATGAAGGATTAGCTGGTCTAAAAACGCTTGGTTTTAAGTATATCAATGAATTAAACTTAGAAACAGGAAAGCTGACACATGGACATCAATTAATTCATGAACTTGAAAAACTAAGTAAAGAAATAAAACCTGACATAGTTTTTACTCATTGGGATCAAGATGTACATCAAGATCATGCTGCAGTTGCTAAATCAAGTTTTACTGTATGCCGAAAAGCAGGCAGTATATTAATGTATCGACCAAACTGGTATCGGACATCAGTGCAATTTCATGAGAGTATTTTCGTTGATGTTTCCGATTTTTATCAAATCAAAAAAAATGCTATTAATATGCATGTATCTGAGGTTACTAAATTTGGAAAACATTGGGAATCATTTATTGAAGCTCAAGACAAAGCAAGAGGTATGGAAATAAATGTTGAATTTGCAGAATCATTCCAGGTTGTAAAATTACAATTATTTAAAGGAGAATGATTTTGGGTTTATTTTTAGCCAACGGTGCAGTTAAAAACAGCGGTGATTTTTTAATTCGTGATAGTTTTAATAGTTTTTTTCAAAAAAACTCAAAATTAGAATATAAAAAAATATTATATAGTGAGTTAATTAATACTAATC
>NZ_WSPG01000060.1:0-4262 GCF_022819185.1 Morganella sp. HSTU-ASny43 | reverse complement strand
ATTGAATGTATATATATTATTGATATTTATGATTTTATTATTAATTTCGTAACGTGATTTATAGTTCTGAGATCATTTAAAATGCAATGAATTTGGCGCAAAGTAATGACATTACCTCAGCGTAATTTACTATTTTGGAGCTCATTGTGAATCAGTCAGAACTTATCACGCTCGCCTCTGCGAATGCGTTAAATAAAGATTTCGAAGTTAAATACCAAAACGTCATCAGTGATTTCTTCAGCCGGGATCCCGGCAAATGGCCGATTTTTAATCACCCGCAAATTCAGGCAATTACTCAGTTCCGCCAGACCACCGACGCGGATGTGCAGCAGATCAACCGCTATCCGCAGGGTAAGGATCTTTTTGCACAACTGGCCGGTGAGTCACATGTCCGTCAGAACGTGATCCGTCCGGGAGAAGGGCAGGATGATTTACTGGTGTTTGCGTCCGCGCTGTGCAAAAACTGGGAAAACCCGCTGGCCGTGGAAAACGTTATCGCCATGCCGTCAGACCCGGCAGTTTACGGCTCTATGCTGGGCTTGCTGGGTAACCCGAACATGGTGTACTGCGAATACTCCGGTGTGGCGGATAACATGGAAAAAACCGTTATCCGTAAAGTGGCCAATCTGATTGGCTATGATGCGGACAAAGCATCCGGTCTGTTCACCCAGGGCGGAACCATGTGCAATCTGTACGGCTATCTCTTCGGGATCCGTAAATCGCTGAAACAGTCAAAACATCTCGGGATGTCCGTTGATCAGGATTTCCGGATCATCAACTCACAGGGCGGTCACTACTCCAATATGACTAACCTGTCCCTGTTAGGTGTGGATATCACAAATAAAACAATCCGTATCCGGGTGGCGTCAGATAACACCATTGACCTGGCGGATCTGGAGCAGCAAATCCGTGCCTGCTATACCGTCCACTGTAAGATCCCGGTGATCCTGCTGACCGCGGGAACAACCGATACCTTTGGTGTCGATGAAATCAAACAGGTTTATGATCTGCGCAACCGCCTGTGTGAAGAGTTCGAAATTACAGAAAAACCGCATATTCACGTGGATGCGGCGGTCGGCTGGCCGATTATTTTCTTTATTGATTATGATTTTAACACCAACCCGCTGGCGATTAACGATGCCACCCTGGCTGGTCTGCGTCACAATGTTGAGAAATTTAAACAGCTGAAATATGCAGATTCCATCACTATCGACTTCCACAAATGGGGTTATGTGCCGTATACCTCGAGTCTGGTGATGGTGCGTGACGGTGATGATTTCAAAGCACTGGAAAATGACCCGGAAAACTTCACCTATTTTGAGCATGCGCTGGAAGGGCAGACTCACCTGCAATCCACCATTGAATGCAGCCGCAGCGGTGTCGGTGTGTTCGGGGCTTATGCCGGATTGCATTATCTGGGGGTTGAGGGTTATCAGACCATCATTGCGCACTGTCTGCAAAATGCGAACTACATGCGCAACCAACTGCTATCCATGGGCAATGCCTGTGTGATGGTGCCGGAAAACCAGGGGCCGAGTGTCGGTTTCCGTCTCTATTCACCGAAACTGGTGAATGATCCGCAGGCAATGTTTGCACACGAACTGACCTGTGCCGGAGATAAAACGGCCTATGACATGATGGTGCGCAACAGCCGCTGGCATCGTGAGCTGTTCCTGAAACGCGGTAAAGCAGGACTGTTTACCAACTGGGTGGATTCTATCGCCTGCTCGGCCTATGCGGAGCATAACCGGTTCGCGTATATTCCGGGGGAAAAGGCGGTCTTTATGAACCCGGTGACGCAGCGTCATCATATCGATGCATTTGCAAAAATGCTTAAAACCATGAGTGCAGAATAAAAAAGGGTGTTTTTTTCTTTTCTGTTTGTGGTATAAGAGAAAAAGAGCGTCAAGGCAGTGTCATATAACGGCACTGCCTGTGAAGCAAAAATTAATGATTTTCAGAGAAGAGTAAACCGATGAACCGCATGATGAACCGTCAGCTAAGCCTAAACCTACTACTCAGTTAGGTGGCTTCGTTTATCTGTTTTTCTTCATAAGCCACCAGTAAGGTGGCTTTTTTGTGCGTGTAAACCTGCTGGTGGAACTGTTTTTTTCGGGAGAGTTCCTATGATGTCAGGTTTTACCGCAAGGATTATTATCAGCGCAGTTTCACGATCGGTCTGTTGTTCTGCCGCCGCTTCTGTCTCTCAGATAACACAGCAGGAGGCCGTATGAGTCAGCAATGGACATCCCGTTTTGGTCATATCTTAGCCGCTGCCGGGTCTGCCATCGGCATCGGCGCCATCTGGAAATTTTCGTATGTAGCCGCCAATAACGGCGGTGGCGCCTTCCTGGTTGTTTTCCTCTTATTCAGCTTTGTTATCGGTCTCGCGGTATTACTGGCTGAAAATATCCTCGGCAGCAGCACCCGCAGTGAAGCCGTCAACGCCTTTAAAAAAATGATGGGACGCCACTGGGCGTGGATCGGGGTTATCGGCGTATTCAGCTCCTGGTGTATTTACAGCTTCTACAGCGTGGTCGGTGGCTGGACTATCGGTTACACCGTGATGGCCGCCGCCGGAGAGCTGAACATTACTGACAGCAGCCAGCTGACCGGCATTTTCACCCGCTTTATCAGTAACCCGTGGTGGCCGGTGATTGCCCACCTGGTGTTTGCGGGGATGACCTGCTTTGTGGTACTGGCCGGGGTGCAGCGTGGGCTGGAAAAATCCGTGAAAGTAATGATGCCGTTACTGTTTATTATTATGATCGTGCTGATTATCGTCGGGATAAGCTTACCGGGCTCATCCGCCGGACTGAAATTATTCCTGTATCCTGATTTCAGCAAACTGACCGGCAAAGGCGTGCTGGATGCGCTGGGGCTGGCTTTCTTCTCCCTCTCTATCGGTCTGGGGATCCACATTACATACAGCGCGTATTTGTCTGATAACAAAAGCATTGCCAACTCCAGTATGTGGGTGGTGATCCTCTCGTGCATGGTGTGTGTGCTGGCCGGACTGATGATTTTCCCTGCATTAGCGGCGGCCGGTCTGGAAGCGAATGCCGGTCCGGGTCTGACCTTTATGACCATGCCGGTGTACTTTGCCCATCTGCCGGGCGGATCTGTGCTGGCAGTGACGTTCTTTGTCCTGTTGCTGATGGCGGCGCTGACATCTGCTATCTCACTGCTGGAGCACATTGTGGCGTATGTTCAGATGCGTTTTCAGTGGACACGCCGCAGAGCGGGCCTGGTGGTGACGGCATCGATTATGTTGATGGGGATCCCGGTGTCATTATCTTTTGGGCCGTTAAGTGATGTGACGCTCGGCGGGAAAACGATTTTTGATATCCTCGATTACCTGACATCCAATATTCTGATGCCGCTGTTCGGTATTGCTGTCTGCCTGATTTTCGGCTGGTCACGTAAAGCGAATGCGCTGATTCCGGAAAATATTACCGGACTGAAACGTCAGAGTTTATTACTGGTCTGGCGTTATGTGGGACCGATCTGTATCGGTGTGATTCTGGTACACGGTCTGATCAGTTAGTAACAGATAGAAAAACGGCCCGGGATCCGGGCCGTTGTGTTTTACTGACTATCAGAACCGGTAATTCCCCCCGGGAAGCCGCTGAATGAGCGGGCGGCATCGGTTTTGATGCTCATCTCATTAAAAAAGACAGAAAGGATGAAAATGAAATGATTGTTTCAGGTGATCATCACTATTAAAACGAATAATAAACAGAATATAAATTGTCCGCCTACGTATAAATAGCTGACTGTTTTACAAGGATAATCGTCTTATTATGCATTTTCAGGTGTTATTCACTATTTTTACTCTTTTTGTGGTGATAATAGCTGATTAATTAGATTTGATTTATCCCGGAAGAAAAATAAGATATTTAATATTAATTGATTTAAATCAAAATAAATAACTCTCCATATTATGGAAATTGATTTTTTTAGTGATAAATAACTGCGTGACTTTATTGAAAATAGCATTTATTTGAGCTTAACCGATTAAATAACACCGGATGAGAATGTATTTCATTTTTATTTTAAATGGCTGTGGTTATGTGAAATTCATTATTCACCCTGATTCAGTTAATTCTGAAAACACGCAGGGTTGTATCTGAATAACGGGTGAGAAGCAGATGGTAAATGCTGCCTGTTTTCCTTTCGGTAGTGAAAAATTCCGCCATTCTCATTGCGGGTAGCCGGTGCGCTATATATTAAATTGATATAAATAAATAAATCCTATAAAT
>NZ_WSPG01000005.1:0-166766 GCF_022819185.1 Morganella sp. HSTU-ASny43 | reverse complement strand
CGAACTCAGAAGTGAAACGCCGTAGCGCCGATGGTAGTGTGGGGTCTCCCCATGTGAGAGTAGGGAACCGCCAGGTTATTATTAAGTGAAGAAGCCACCCTTTGGGTGGCTTTTTTGCGTTTGGGCGAAAAGAAAAATTATTCTGAATCCACTTCTCTCCGGATATCCTTTTATTAAAAAAGTCACCACGTGCCAGATACCAGACTCCCCGAACAATTCCCGGTAACCGGGAAATTCAGAACGCACTATCTTGTGGGCAAACTCTGCCGGGAGTCCTGGGTTCATGCAGCAGCTACAAATACCGGAAAAGCTGGCCTGATAAGCCGGATGGCTGGCGGGTTATATTACGCCGTCAGATACAGGAACTTCATAATATTAGTCATCGAAAGAAGTTTCAGTATTGGATAGCAGACTCATGAAAGCGCCCGGGCTGATGAACTGTCCGCAGCCTGCTCATCGATATGGTTTCCCGGCGAACAGGCCGGGCAGACCAGAGTGGTATTTATAAAGACATCTTTGCCATCCCTTTATCCCTCTGAATACAAAAAATCAGATAATTAATCGCCTTCCCGGAATCTGACTGTGACCAGAAAAATAATTCCGTTTGTATTTTATCTGTCATCATGATGATATTTTCATCATCATCCTGATAATCAGGTTAATAATGGTAGTCTGCAGATAATATAGATACTTATCTTAGTTGTTTCAGGAAAAGACAGAGGGTACGGCTACACAAGAGTAATAAATATTGCCGGGGATGACATCTGCAGGATAGGCTGTGTGAAATCAGTGAAAAAAAACAGCAGATAATGAATTGACCGGGATGCTCTGTGGTGGAAATGCATTGGCCGGTATTTCTGTGCCGGAATAGCGTTATCTGCTGTTTTTTCTGTGAATTAATTTTCCTGTAACTGTTTTATCCGCCAATTTGTCAGGTCAATCTGGCAGGCTTTCATGATATCGCCGGCACCACTACCACCGAGAGTTGCATCATAGCGATACCGGCACTCAGCATCGCGGAAAGTGATAAAGGCGGAATGTGACAAATTCAGTGACTGAATGGCTTTTTCACTTCCGGCTGAATGGAGTGATGCAATTTCCTGTTTTTGCTGTGCCAGAATCGTATTCAGCCGGGTATTTGCGGCATTCAGTTTTGCACCCAGGCAGCCTGCAATTTTTGTCCGTGGTGAATCCCCGACAGACTGATAGCATTGTTCCAGCGGACTTAATCCTTTCTCTTCCGCCATCGTTACAGCGGGAAAGCTGATGCTCAGACCGACGATACCCAGTATTACAGCAGTGCGGGATAAATTCATGCTTATTCCTTATTTCAATCCTGTTCGTTACTGTCCGGCTGACAGATGAAGATTCCGGCAGATGTATTTCTAATCCTGCTTATCATAGGTTTCCCCTGTGCCATAAGGGTATAAAATAATACCACTTTCCGGGTCTTTAATGTCTGCGGGTAACCGTCCGGCGGGATAATTAAGCGGGCGGGCGTTTTTACCGGAGAATAACGTCCGCAAGCCGCTCCGGATATTCGTTTCCAGTGCATTACGCTGACCATTTGTAATATCAAATCCGATAATACCATAGATAGCAATATTGGCTTTTACATTACTCAGACTCGCAATATCGTATGGATCCCGTGAAGATATCACGACTAAGGGAATGCCTGCATCATTAGCGGAGTTGATGATAAATTGTGCATTTGTATCACGTTCCCGCAGGTTGTAAGTGACCAGTAAAATAATATCCTGCCCGCTGATCATGGTGCTGATTTTCTTTTCAGAGAGCGTTTTCTTATCTGTTTTTATTTTTTGTGCAGTGACATGAATACGGGTTTCCGTTTCCCGTGCAATATCATTCAGATGCTTTTTAATTAACTGATTACGGGGATATTCATCGGAGATTACCAGAATTTTATTTTCCGGTTTCAGTTGGTAAGGCAGGATACCGTCATTTGTTATTATGGTAACGGCCTGTTCAGATACCTTATTTTCCTGATTTTTATGCTGTACTGAGGCGACAATTTGCTGTGCTTTCACCGGATCCGCAGGTGCTCCGCTGATGGCTTTATTCAGCTTCATCAGAACCACCCGTTTTGCGGATTCATCAATACGTTGCTGCAGTTCCGGGTTTTTCTGTGCCTGTTCATCCAGATAGCGATATAAATTATCAAGGCGCTTAACTGCTTCTTCATCCCACATTTTTACCGGCATCAGGATAATATCGGCGCCTGCAGACAGGGCGTGCTCAACGGCAAAATTGAGATCAAAGTTATCAGTGATGGCTTTCATATCCATGGCATCCGTAATTATCAGCCCCTGAAAATGAAGTTCTTTGCGTAATATGCCGGTCAGGATAGGTTTTGATAATGTGGCTGGTGTACCTGCTTCTGAACCGTCACGGGTTTTTATTTTTGTGTCATCCAGTGCCGGAACAATAATATGTGCAGTCATAACCGCATCTGCACCATGTTGCAGCGCATAAATAAATGGCGGTAATTCTGTTTGCCGCCAGGTTTTTTCATCTGATGTGACAACCGGAAGGGCGACATGTGAATCTGCAGAGACATTGCCGTGTCCGGGGAAATGTTTCAGAGCAGTGATAAGTCCGTATTGATGAATACCACGGATATAGGCGGCTGACAGGATTTCTGTCAGCTCTTTTCTGTCAGAATACGCCCGTACACCAATAACCGGGTTATTTTGATTATTATTGATATCCACAACCGGGCCAAAATTCATATTAAATCCCAGTGCAGATAACTCACTGCCATGAATTTCACCGGTTAGTCTTGCTGAATCCGGGTCACGTGTAGCTCCGAGAGCCATATTTCCGGGCATTTCTGTACCAACCCGCAGCCGGGTTATATAACCACCTTCCTGATCAGTGCTGATAAATAACGGAAGACGGTAACGGGAAGACTGAATATCATTGATCAGTTTTACTGTCTGGGGGGTGTTAATTAAATTTTCCCTGAATAATACAATGCCACCTAACCGGTAACGATAGATAATATCTTTGATATCGTTATTTATATTGATCACGGGAACAGGAACCGGACTCCGGAATATATCCCAATAGCGAAAATCAAGCATCATCAGCTGACCAATTTTTTCTGTCTGACTCATGGATGCAACAATGTTTTCTGCTGCCCTTTCCGGTTCTTTTTTCAGTGCATCGATATCTGAAGGAGTCAGTGGTGCTGCGATAATTTGAAAACTGAATAATATAAATAACAGCAATACCTTTTTCATAATGACATCCTTTTCATGATGTTTTCAGCTGTTTATTGTGGCCGGTTATTTTTATTTTCTGAGCTATCAGATTGCTGATAGTTCTTTTCATCCTGATAGCTCCATCCGGCGAATTTTTACTCTGATTTCTGTTTGTCAGCAGGATATAACGGTCAGATAAGGAAATCAAAAAATGATGCAAAAAACAGCACTGCAAATGTCATCTGCGGCGTACTTTTAGTGAATTCAATGACAGCGTCAGCGGCGATAACCTATTAGCATGAAAAGAATGTTACTGACCTGACTGTGACTGATAACCGGGCCGGTATTAAGCCGGGCGCAGGTGATGACGGGAAGCAAATTCCCGGTCAGGGCGGGATGTTGTTGATCCTGATGAAACTGTTGAGTGAATTGAAATTAATAAAGGTAATGCTGAATTTAAACTAACAGGAAATAGAGGTATGACTGGTTTGGGGATTAAATATTAGTTTTTAAATTTTGTTTTTATCAGGTAAAAAGCCATGCCGTTTCACCGGTATGGCTATTTTTAATATTATTATTAATGTGTGGCTGTCTCTTTCCGGGGCAATGCGGAAGCCGGAACTCCGAATAGTTTGTCAAACGCCCAGTTAAAGAAAAATGTGTAGATCGGGATAAAAATAATCAGGGCAAAATCCAGCAGGAAAGCCTGTATTAAACTGACCGATAACCACCATGCAATCAGCGGAATAAGGAAAACCACCAGTGTCAGCTGAAACAGAACGGCGTGTACGAATCTGCGGCGGAATGTCCGGATACGGGAAATCTGGCGGGATTCCCAGAATTCAAACAATGTATTAAAGATAAAATTCCAGCTGACGGCGATGGTGGTAATTGCCAGCGCAAGCGGCCCGGTTACACCGGCTGAATTACCGGAGAGTATGGCCAGCGCAACTGATGAAATGACCCAGCCGATGAGCTCGTAAGCGGTGATAAAGACCAGTTTTCGTTTTAAACCCTGCATATTGATATCCTGCTGCTGTTTACTGTGAAGAATGCAGGGAAAGTAAATCAATAGAGATGATAATAAAAGTCAGCTACTATCAGATTTTCTGACAGGCCGGAGGGTATATGCCGTTTAACAGTGATAACTTGCAGCTTTTTCTGACGGTGCTGGAGAAAGGATCATTTTCAGCCGCCGCAAGAGCGCTGTACCGCGTGCCGTCAGCGGTCAGTATGGCGGTCAGTAATCTGGAAGCTGAACTGGGTTTTGCACTGTTTGAACGTTCAGGCAGGGCACCGGTACCGACAGAAAGAGCCCTGGCGCTGGCACCGTATGCCAGAGAGATAACGGATAAAATTCATCAGCTGAATGTGTTTACCCGTGAACTGACGCAGGACGTGGAGAGCACACTGGCGGTGGGGGTTGCAACCTGTGTGAATCCGCAGGATCTGTTTTCTGCACTGCAGATACTGAATCAGCGTTATCCGCTGCTGAAAACGGAAATTTTATCCGGGTCACAGGATGACATTCTGCCATTGCTGCATCAGGGGCGGATCCAGCTGGCACTGGTTTTCGGCGGGCTGTATGTGGATCCGCGCGAGCAGTTTCACTGTATCGGTCATGAAGCCCTGGTGGCCACCATTTCAGCCACGCATCCTTCTTTATCACAACAACAATCTGTTTATATTGAGGATTTGGTACAGGCAAAACAAATCGTTATTGCCAGTCTTCACCATTCTCTCACTGATGTGCGTTCACAGATGGCGACGAAAACCTGGCAGACTGATAATTTTTCGGTGGCACTGGGACTGGTTAAAGCGGGTATCGGCTGGGGGAATCTGCCGGAATCCATGATCCGGGCGGAAGTGGCGTCCGGAACACTGAAAGTCCTGTCATTCCGCAATACCCGCAACGGTCTGGTTCTGCCGGTGCATATTGTCAGCCGGAAAGGGGATGTGCTTAAACGTGGTGCTCAGGAGTGCATCGGGCTGCTGACGGAAAGCCGTGTGTCTGCGGGAAATTAGTTGTTATGATAACGGGATAAATCAGCAGAGAGGAAAAGCGTATGTTTGAAATCCGCGATTTACAGGTTATCCAGGGCGGAAAAACATTGTGGGACGGCCTTTCTTTCCGGCTGAATGCCGGTGAGCGTCTGGGGATCTCCGCACTCAGCGGGTTCGGGAAAACAACGCTGGGGCGGGTCCTGGCACAGTGGCAGCAACCGCATGCCGGGGAACTGCTGCTCGACGGCAAACCGCTACCGAAAGCCGGCTATTGTCCGGTACAGCTGGTACCGCAGCATCCTGAGAAGTGTTTTAATCCGTACCGTACGACCGGTGTCGGGTTATATGATGCCTGGAAACCGGATGCGGAATGGCTGGAAAAGCTCAGCATTGAGCCTCACTGGCTGGAACGTCGTCCGGATGAGTTGTCCGGCGGGGAACTGGCGAGAATCGCACTGCTGCGGGCGTTAGATCCGCGTACCCGTTTCCTGATCGCCGATGAGGTGACGGCGCAGCTGGATGCACATATTCAGGCACAGATCTGGCAGGTGCTGATTGAAGAATCAGAGAAACGGCCGCTCGGGCTGGTGGTATTCAGTCACAATAAGGCGCTGCTGGAAAAGGTCTGCACATCGGTATGGATTGCCGGAGAGCCGGAAGAGAGCCTGCTGTCTGATGTGGCAGTTTGACTTTTCCGTCCGGTGGCATAAAAATACGAAGCTGATAAATAATAATGATAATTATTACTGATTTTGAAGGATCAGCGACGTGAAAAAAACTCTGCTTTGCTGCGCGGCATTTTCTGCATTTTCCGCGCAGGCCTCTTCTTCCTGTCAGTCACTTTCCGTTCCGGATGAAAAACAGACGATGACGATTACCGGCACATTTGATCACAACGGACAGGCCTGTGTGCAGTTGCCGTTGTCAGAAAAACAGGTAGTGATTGCGGAAAGTGAGAATATCCGTGATTTGTCACTCTATGACAGTCAGATGACACCCCGCCGGACGCTGCTTACCGACAATCCTGTCACAGAAATGCAATCTGTGACATTCACATTACCGTTTGATGACACCTGGACACTGACCTCACAGGGGATACCGGGCTCTGAATGGAAGTTGGCGCTTACTAACTATCCGTATCAGCCGGTAGCTGAAAACATCTCCCTGCCGGTGGACAGTGTGCGCCTGCAACAGCTGATAACGCTGGTTAACGGGGGCGATACCTCGGCTTTCTGGCAGGCGGTGACAGAAACCCCGTTGGTTGAGGAGTATGACGAGCACCACAAGCGGATCACATTTCTCTGGCGTGGTGCGAAAGTGAATGCTTACATACTTGGTGCGCCTTCCGGACAGCATGATCCGATGGCCAGACTGAATGATACCGATATCTGGTATCGCTCCTACATTGTTCCCGCAGAGACTGTCAGTCAGTATAAAATTGCCCCGGATATTCCGCAGCTTGACAGTTCCGTTGAAGGTGCCCGCCGTAAAGCGCTGCTGAGCACGGCACAGGCGGATCCGCGTAACCCGCTGAGTGCGGGTGCCGACGGGGCAGATGAATTTAATCGCCATGCCATTATTGCGTTAGATAACAACAGAGTGTGTGATTTCCGGGCGCCCGGACAACAACCGGTTTTTGGTACGGTGACGCTGCATCAGCTGCACAGCGATATCCTGAATAATCAGCGGGAAATTGCGGTGTATACCCCGCCGGAGCCGGGTGCGGAGCCCTGGTTGCTGGTGCTGTTTGACGGGCAGATATACCGCAAAAACTATCATATCGTCACATTTATTGATCAGTGGGTGAAGCGCGGGGAAATTCCGCCGCTGTATGTGGTGATGGTGGACAGTATCAGCAGTGAGCAGCGCGGCAAAGAGTTGCCGCCGAATGAGCAATTCCCGCAGTTTCTGGACAAAGAGTTGATGCCGTGGCTGGCACAGCAGGGTATTAATATCCCGGCGGGGCGGACCATTGTTTCCGGCAGCAGTTACGGTGGCCTTGCGTCTTCCTGGAATGCGATGAAATTACCTCACCGTTTCGGCAATGTGCTGAGTATGTCCGGTTCTTACTGGTGGTCACCGGAGGGAGAGCCGCCGGAATGGCTGATTCGCGAGTTTGCAGGTACTCACAAACTTCCGCTGCGGTTTTTTCTTGAGGCCGGTGTGTTTGAAACCCGTGCCGGTGCCGGCGGGATTTTGCATAACAACCGGGCGCTGTATCAGGTTTTACAGGAAAAAGGTTACGAGGTTACCCGTGAGGAGCGCCCGGGTGGGCATGACTATGTCTCATGGTGCGAAACCCTGCATTCCGGGCTGATGCATCTGACTGACACAAAGAGGTCACAATAGTGTCACGCTGATGTCATAAGAGCGGATTAGGCTGTCCTGCGTTGATAACTGACTATTTTATTAATGACAAGGATTCTGCTCATGCTTCATGCGACGATGAAAACACGGGTTGCAGCTGCCGTTCTGGCACTGCTGACAGGCTCTGCATTACCGGCAGTTGCAGCGGGGAATGCAGATGCCATTCTGGCACAGGATCGCGCCGCCAAAGGCAATATCACGGAGTTCGGCGGTGCGCGACGTCTGTCATCCGATCAGACTGAGGCGCTGAAAGCGGCTATCGGTCAGACCAAAGCAAAAAATGTGATTCTGTTTATCGGCGACGGTATGGGGGATTCCGAAATTACCGTGGCGCGTAACTATGCAGAAGGCGCGGGTGGCGTGTTTAAAGGAATTGATTCCCTGCCGCTGACCGGCCAGTACACCACGTATGCGCTCGATAAGAAAACACAGAAACCGAATTATGTTACTGATTCTGCTGCCTCTGCGACTGCCTGGGCTTCCGGGGTGAAAACCTATAACGGTGCGCTGGGCATCGATGTTACCGGCAAACCGCACACCACCATTCTCGAGCTGGCAAAGAAAAACGGCAAAGCGACCGGGAATGTCACCACATCTGAAATTCAGGATGCCACACCCGCTGCACTGATCTCACATATCAGCCAGCGTAAATGCTACGGCCCGGAAGAAACCGCAGAGCGCTGCAGTGCAGATGCGCTGGAAAACGGCGGATTGGGCTCCATCAGTGAACAACTGCTGAATGCCCGTGCGGATGTCACGCTCGGCGGCGGTGCGAAGAGTTTCCGCCAGACAGCCAAAGCCGGGGACTATGCAGGTAAAACCCTGGAAGAGCAGGCAGCGGCACGCGGTTATCTGGTTGTGAAAGATGCCAAATCGCTGGCGGATGTGAAAGCGGCAAATCAGGATAAACCGGTGCTCGGATTATTCAGTGACGGCAATATGGAAGTGGCGTGGGAAGGTCCGAAAGCCTCCTACCGCGGCAACCTCGACAAACCTGTCGTGGAGTGTAAGCCAAGTTCAAAACTGGATCCGAATGCTCCGACACTGGCTCAGATGACTGAAAAAGCCATTGATCTGCTTAAAGATCATGAAAACGGCTTCTTCTTACAGGTGGAAAGCGCCTCTATCGATAAACAGGATCACGCGGCAAACGCCTGCGGCCAGATCGGCGAAACCGTTGCACTGGATGAAGCGGTACAAATCGGTATGGAATACGCGAAAAAACATGGTGATACGCTGGTGATTGTGACCGCTGATCATGCTCATTCCAGCCAGATTATTGAAGCGGATGTAGTCTCACCGGGTCTGACTCAGGCACTGCTGACCAAAGACGGCAGCGTGATGGCAGTTAACTACGGTAACTCGGAATCAGATTCGCAGGAGCATACCGGTGCCCAGCTGCGTGTGGCGGCATACGGTCCGGGGGCGGCGAATGTGGTGGGTCTGACGGATCAGACAGATTTGTTCTTCACCATGCGGGACGCGATGGAGCTGAAGTAATCTGCGGTACCTGATATTCACACTGTTCTGAAGTGCTTTTCTTCATGTTGATTGCATCATTTTGCTGATTTCAGCAGTGGCTGCCGCCGGTACTCTGTGCCGGCGGTTTTTTATTATTTTTTGTAACATGATGATTTTTGAAATATATTTACCATAAGGTATACTTATCCGATGTCCCGGCTCCGGGGCAGACATCCTGTATTCCGTAAGACTGTGTGTTTTATGCGATTTTTTATTCTGATGGCGGCGGTGTTTATTACCATTATCACATTGTGACACAGTGCCTGTGTGATATACCGTTGATCTGATCGTTTTAACGGGACCTTATGCTGACGAAAACACTATGCTGACATTACTCCATCTTCTTTCATCGGTTGCGCTGCTGGTCTGGGGGACACACATTGTCCGGACAGGAATTATGCGTGTTTTCGGTGCGGATCTGCGGCGACTGCTCGGAAAGAGCATCCGGAAAACATCACGGGCGTTTCTCGCCGGTCTGGGGGTGACTGCGCTGGTGCAGAGCAGTAATGCCACCGCATTGCTGGTGATTTCGTTTGTGGCACAGGGCATGATAGCGCTGCCGCCCGCCCTGGTGATTATGCTGGGGGCGGATGTCGGGACGGCGCTGATGGCACGGGTGCTGACGTTTGATCTCTCCTGGCTCTCACCTCTGCTGATCCTGGCGGGGGTTACTACGTTTCTCAGTCAGAAAAAGAGCCGGACCGGGCAACTGGGGAGGGTCGGTATCGGGCTGGGTCTGATTATCCTGGCGCTTCAGCTGATTGTGGCTTCCGCAGAACCGATCACACAGGCGTCCGCTGTTCAGGCTATTTTCACCTCACTGAGCGGGGATGCGGTGCTGGCGCTACTGGTGGGCGCACTGTTCGCCATGGTCAGCTACTCCAGCCTGGCGGCGGTGCTGCTGACGGCCACACTGAGTGCCACCGGCCTGGTGCCGCTGCATATCAGTCTGGCGATCGTCATCGGCTCTAACCTCGGCAGCGGCTTCCTGGCCATGCTGAGCAGCCGCGGTCAGAATGCGGTTGCGCGTCAGGTGGTGCTCGGCAGTATGCTGTTCAAACTGATTGGCTGTGTGCTGGTGCTGCCGTGGGTGAAACCGCTGGCGCTCTGGGTCGGCCAGTACAATCTGCCGGCGGCGGAAGTCGTTATTTATTTCCATGTGGTCTATAACCTGGTCCGCTGTGTGCTGATGCTGGCACTGGTGAAGCCGATGGCACGGCTGTGTCAGCGTCTTATCGCCGAACCGGAGGCGGAAGAGGACAGCGCAGCGCCCCGTTATCTGGATCAGAGCGCGCTGGATACTCCTTCTCTTGCGCTGGCTAATGCGGTACGGGAAACCCTGCGGCTGGGGGATGTGATTGAGCAGATGCTTCAGCGTTTTGACAGTCAGCTGGCGGGTAAAGGTGAGCAGAAACGGCTGATCAGCCACCTGGAAGAAGAAGCAGAGATGCTGCACAGCAGTATCAAACTCTATCTGGCGCAGTTACAGCAAACCGAACTGGGGGAAAGTGATTCCCGGCGCTGGGCGGAGGTGATTGATACCGCGATGTCACTTCAGCAGTCCTCCCTGATTATCGGGCGGATGTCCCACGATGTGGCGAATCAGACGGCGGATCCGCAGCGTGTTTTCTCGAAAGACGGCTACAGTGAACTGACCACCATGATGTCACGGCTGCAGAATAACCTGAATCTGGCGATGTCGGTATTTGTTTCCGGGGATGTGGATAATGCACGGCGGCTGCGCCGGGCAAAACACCGGTTCCGTCTGCTGAATCAGCGTTACTCTTTTGCTCATGTGGAGCGGCTGCATGTCAATAATCTGCAGAGCATCGGCAGCAGCCGGTTACATATCGGGCTGCTGGGGGATATGAAGCGTCTGAACTCGCTGTTTTGCTCTGTGGCCTATCATGTGTTAGAAGGTGTCGCAGATATAAAAACAGAGACAACAAATGATGACACTTCTCACGAGACAGCTTGAACGGCAGGAAATACCGTGCATTTTTATCAGCATCTGGGATGTGAACTGATCGCAAAGCCGGATCCGGCGCTGTTTGCCCTGGAACCGGAAGACATTCATTTTGTGTCTCTTTTCCGGAACTGATCATTTAACACATTAATATCTGTTCAATTTATAGACGCATTAATTATAGGTGTATGATTTTCAGGTATATAATCATGCGCCTTTTTTGCATTTTATGCGAAAAAGCGGTTGCAACAGGCGGCAGATTATTTATGATAACAGTAATGATTCTCATTTCGTTATTGTAAGGAGTGGCTGTGATGCAAATCAAACACCCGCTTTCATCGTTTTTCTGGCAGCAGTTAACCGGGGTCGGTGGCATGATGCTGGCGCTGATACCGGTCGTGTTGTTTTTATCACAGGGGCATGAACAGGATGCTGCCCGTATTGCATTAGCAGTGGTGATTCTGCTGACAATGCCGATGCTGTATAACCGCGTATTGCGTCATTTCCTGCTGATTCCGGCAGGGATTGCATTCGTTTTGGGAAGTCTGCTCTGGTTCGAGCATCTGAGGATGTGATATCCGGGAAGTGATGTCAGAAGATTGTCATAACAGTGGTGCGAAGGGGGGGACTTGAACCCCCACGTCCGTAAGAACACTAACACCTGAAGCTAGCGCGTCTACCAATTCCGCCACCCTCGCAGGTACTGTCATTCAATCTGCTGTCAGTTGTGTGTGATAAGATCTGATTGGTGCGAAGGGGGGGACTTGAACCCCCACGTCCGTAAGGACACTAACACCTGAAGCTAGCGCGTCTACCAATTCCGCCACCCTCGCAATTCAGAACTATCTTGTAACTGATAGCATGGAGGCGGATTTTAGCGGTTTTATCCGCGCCGTCAATATTTTTTTATCAAAATTGGTGACTTCGCTTACTTATTAGGCATTTGTAGCCAGGTAGACCTTAAATTTACCGGTTTGCGCCAGAACCTTATGCTGACCAAATGTGCTGTCCAGCAGATCGGGATACGGTAAAAAGGCGTTGGCCACGATGCACAGTTTTCCGCCGCGGTTCAGACGGGCTTTGGCACCGGAAATAAGGCGCTGTGCGGCACTGTAGCTGGTGTTCAGACCGTCATGGAACGGCGGGTTGGCAACAATCCAGTCATAGCGGTCACTGATATCCGAATACACATCACTGGCGATTACACGGCCTTCCAGCTGGTTGCGTGCCAGAGTTTCTCGTCCGGCTTCAAGGGCGGCCGCTGAGACATCACTGAGCGTCAGGGTCAGCCCCGGGTTACGTTTTGCCAGTACGGTCGCGATAACACCACTGCCGCAGGCAATATCCAGCAGAGAGCCGGTCACCGCCTGGTTCAGTGATTCCAGCAGCAGTGCGCTGCCGACATCAATATTGTCCTGGCTGAATACACCCGGCAGCGTCACGATTTGCGTCCCTTCAGCGGTATAACTGCCGATCCACTCTTTCAGGGCAAAGTGTGCCGGCGTGGTCAGTTCGCCGTAATAAAGGCCGCAGCGGCGTGCGCTGTCAATTTTACGGAGTGCTGTGAATGGCTCTGTCATTTTTTCCGCGCTGCGGACACCACTGCGGTTTTCACCGACAATAAAAATATTACTGCCGACCGGCAGGCAGGAAAAAATCTGTGTCAGCTGGAACAGCGCTTCCTGTTTACTCTTCGGCCAGAAATAGATCAGTGTGTCGCATTGTGCGGCGGCTTCCGGGCTGACGGTCAGCGCAAATGCGGCGCGATCACCCAGCGGGACACGCAGGGCCTGCCACTGATGATACTGGCTGGTGCTGACATACACTGACTGCGCGGAAAGCTGTGCAGCGAGGGGATCCTGAATGTCCCCGGCAAGCAGGACACGGCTCCCGGTAAATTCGTCTGCATGACGTAAAATCACTTCACTGGCCGGGGTAAGCATGGACATCCGTTAACTCCTGTAAATCATAATTCGGCAGCATTGGCGCGGGCAGCGCGCTTTGCTAAGATAGTGTCGTTTGTTATTTCAGGGATACATTATGACGCGACGAGACAGAATGCTGGCTCAGATGGGGATCACCCAATGGACGCTGCGTCAGCCGCAGCGCCTGAAAGGGGAACTGTCTGTACAGATCCCGGCTTCGGCACGTCTGCTGATCATAACCGATGAGCAGGCAGATCTCACCTGCGATTTACTCAGCGATATATTCCGCAGCCTGAATATCACGGCGGATGATGTTTACTGCATCACACCGGATAATGTACAGAGTATCCCGGCGCAGACAAACTGCCTGTGCTGGCTGCCGGGAACGGAAGCTGAACTGCCGGATTCACTGCCTTCATTACGCTCTCCCCGTCTTGCCGACCTGTATCAGGACGCGCAGGCAAAACGCGGATTATGGACACAAATTTATCATTATGATCAGACTGTCACCGCTGCTTCCCGCTGATTTTTCCGCCGCATTCCGTATTGAACAGGCCGCTCACGCTTATCCCTGGAGTGAAGCCACATTCCGCAGCAATCACGGCGAACGTTACCATAACCTGAAACTGGAAGCAGACGGGGAACTGGCCGGATTCGCCATCAACCAGACGGTACTGGATGAAGCGACCCTGTTTAATATTGCGGTTTCACCTGAGCATCAGGGAAAAGGTTATGGCCGTCAGTTACTGGAAAAAGTGATTGAAGACCTGACAGCAAAAGGGATTGCGACACTCTGGCTGGAAGTCCGGGCATCAAACAGCCCGGCGATTGCGCTGTATGAATCGCTTGGTTTTAATGAGGTCACTGTGCGGAAGAACTATTATCCGGCGGCACAGGGTAAAGAGGATGCAGTGATTATGGCGCTTTACCTGAGTTTCGGAATGTCATAGCGCGAAATGTAATAGAGCGATAAGTCAGATAAAACGGCGGTTTTTTATCCCTTTCGGCAATTTTCTGCGTGTTACTGTGATGGTATACATTTATCACAGGCGCGCCTTGTCATGTTTATCCATAAAATTATCACACCGATGTTTATCCGGCGCTTTGAATGCGTCGGTTCTGAATGCCTGTCGCACTGCTGCCAGGACTGGTTTATCAGTATTGATAAGAAAACCTATAAAAAATATCACAGTGCGGACAGTATTGAAATTAAACAGATTTCTCAGGAACATGTTCTTAAATCGGAGCGTGCCGGTACATATGCGTATATCCGGCTGACAGAAGAAAAACAGTGTCCGTTTCTGACAGAAAAGCGGCTGTGTGGTGTTTACAGCAAGCTCGGGCCTTCGGCAATGAGTGATACCTGCCGTGAATATCCGCGCAGTGAAATAAAATATCAGAATGCGACGTTCAAACGTTTGTCACTTTCCTGCCCGGAGGTTGTTCGTCAGTTGCTGTTTTCCGCCGATGCCATGCAGTTAACGGAAGAAGAGCAGTATCTGAAAAAAGTACCGCAGGATGCGGCGCTGACTGATCCGCAATACCTGATGTACCTCTGGTGTCTGAATCTGGTGCAGGTACCGTCACCGGAGTTTGAGGATAACCTCTATGCCGTTATGCAGCTGCTGACGTTTATCAGTAAGCTCAATTATGACATTGAAGCGAATTTTGATCGTATTCAGGGCGTGTATGAATTTCTGCTCAATGCAACAGAAAACGGAGAACTGACGGCAGAGCGCAGAGCACTGCCGCACCCGGTCAGTTTTCAGACCGCAGTATTAAGTGTTTACGGTAAATTTATTCCCAGGTTATCCCGCAGTGGTACTTTTTTATTCTCCACTTATATCAATACGCTGAAGCAACTCGGAATGGATGAGCAACAGACCGCAGTACGCACGGAAGAAAACATGGCGCGTCTGCGGTCAGAATGGAAAGTACAGCAGCAGAACAGTTGTCTGAATCAACCATACACACTGCGTAATCTGTTTTCCTATCTGCTGTATCACAGCCAGTTTCCGCATGCGGCTAATTTCGCCGGTGGTGTTACCGGTTCCCGCAATGCCTTGTCTCACTTCAGTCTGCTGGTCATGGATTATTTCTATTTGCGGACCAATCTGACGGCGCTGGCGGTAACGGAAGAACGGGTACTGAAAGAGAGTGATGTTCAGCTTTTGCTGGGCGCCTATTTCTCACTGAAAATGCATGTGGGTGATATTAATGCAGATTTACTGGCACTGATAGAACGTTGTCAGATGAGCGATGCAATCGCCTGTATCTGCCTGCTGGATAACTGACGGAGCCGGATTTTCAAGCTTTTGTTGTTTCACGGGGCAAACCGGGCGAAAATAAGCACCATTAATGAGAAATCAGAGGCGGAAACCGTGTGTTTCTGCCTCGCAGCCCCAGAAGAACGCCCAGATGTCAAATAATGCATTTTTACAGGAAGTGGCCAAACGCCGCACCTTTGCGATCATTTCCCACCCCGATGCCGGTAAAACCACCATTACCGAAAAAGTCCTGCTGTTCGGACAGGCTATCCAGAAAGCCGGTACCGTCAAAGGCCGCGGCTCTAATCAGCACGCCAAATCTGACTGGATGGAGATGGAAAAACAGCGCGGGATCTCAATCACCACATCCGTGATGCAATTCCCGTATCACGATGCCCTGGTGAACCTGCTGGACACCCCGGGACACGAAGACTTCTCCGAAGATACCTACCGCACCCTGACGGCGGTGGACTGCTGCCTGATGGTGATCGATGCGGCAAAAGGGGTTGAGGATCGTACCCGTAAGCTGATGGAAGTTACCCGTCTGCGTGACACGCCGATCCTGACCTTTATGAACAAACTTGACCGCGATATCCGTGACCCGATGGAGTTACTGGATGAAGTAGAAAACGAGCTGAAGATTGCCTGTTCGCCAATCACCTGGCCTATCGGCTGCGGTAAGCTGTTCAAAGGGGTTTATCACCTGTACCGCGATGAAACTTATCTGTATCAGACCGGCCAGGGGCATACCATTCAGGAAGTCCGTACCGTAAAAGGGCTGAATAACCCGGATCTGGATGCAGCTGTCGGCGAAGAGCTGGCAAAACAGCTGCGTGATGAGCTGGAACTGGTGCAGGGCGCATCCCATGAGTTTGATGAGGAACTGTTCCTCGCTGGTGAACTGACACCGGTCTTCTTCGGTACCGCGCTGGGGAACTTCGGGGTGGATCATATGCTGGACGGCCTGGTTTCCTGGGCACCGGCACCGATGCCGCGTCAGACGGATGTCCGTGAAGTGACTGCAAAAGAAGATAAATTCACCGGGTTTGTCTTTAAAATTCAGGCGAATATGGATCCTAAACATCGTGACCGCGTGGCGTTCCTGCGCATTGTCTCCGGTGTGTATGAAAAAGGCATGAAACTGCATCAGGTGCGTCTCAAAAAAGACGTGGTGATTTCTGATGCGCTGACCTTTATGGCCGGCGACCGTGCGCATGTGGATTGCGCCTATCCCGGTGATATTATCGGTCTGCATAACCACGGCACCATTCAGATTGGTGATACCTTCACTCAGGGTGAGATTCTGAAATTCACCGGTATCCCGAACTTTGCACCGGAACTGTTCCGCCGTATCCGTCTGCGTGATCCGCTGAAACAGAAACAATTGCTGAAAGGACTGGTTCAGCTGTCCGAAGAGGGCGCGGTGCAGGTCTTCCGTCCGCTGGCCAACAACGACCTGATTGTCGGGGCGGTGGGTGTGCTTCAGTTTGATGTGGTGGTTGCCCGTCTGAAAAGCGAGTACAACGTCGAAGCTATTTATGAGGCGGTTAACGTCTCCACCGCCCGCTGGGTGGAGTGTGACGATGTGAAGAAACTGGAAGAGTTCAAACGTAAAAACGAACTGCATCTGGCACTTGACGGCGGCGATAACCTCTCTTATATCGCACCGACTATGGTGAACCTGAACCTCACCGCAGAACGTTATCCGGATGTGAGTTTCCACAAAACCCGCGAACACTGACAGAATGAGAACGCGCCTCCGGCGCGTTTTTTTTATGGCGGAGTTAAGATACACTGACAGACAGATGATGTTCATCATGAAAATGAAGAAGGATACGATAATGCGCAATACCATGAAATCACTGGCCGTCCTGCTGGTCAGCGGCGCGCTGTTCAGCGCATCCGCCATGGCGGGGGAATCTCTGAGTCAGAAAGCCGGCCAGGCGTGGGACAGTGCTTCTCAGTCTGCGGAAGATTTGGGTAAGCAGGCGGAGCAAAAATTTGACGGCGCGGTAAAAGATGCCTCACTGCTGGTGGATGACAGCACGATCACCGCCAAAATCCGTGGTCAGCTGCTGAGTGCGGATGATATTGACAGCAATGATATCGCCGTGAAAACCATTAACGGTACTGTGTATCTCTCCGGATTTGTTACCACAGATGCGCAGCGTACAAAAATCATCGATATTGCCAAAGGCGTTCCCGGTGTCCGTGCCGTGGAAGTCAGTATCGGGCAGTATAAATAACCGGCAGGTAATCTGCGCCGGGGGAAGAGCAGGATGGGAACGTATATCCCGGTAACGCCCGGGAAAATCGCACCGCTGGCCTGGTTGCCTGATCCGCTTCAGGCGACCGGTAAACTGGCGCTGGTCTGTGAAGGCGGCGGCCAGCGCGGGATTTTTACGGCCGGTGTGCTGGATGAGTTTCTCAAAGCTGGGTTTAACCCGTTTGATTTGCTGATAGGCACCTCTGCCGGTGCGCAGAACCTGTCTGCGTATCTGTGCGGTCAGCGCGGCTACGCCCGTCATGTCATTACCCGCTACACCACCGACAAACAATTCTTTAATCCGCTGCGTTTTATCCGCGGCGGCAATCTTATCGATCTCGACTGGCTTATTTCTTCAACCTCTGCGGAATGTCCGCTGAATATTGCGCATGCACTGCGGCGCTTTGATCAGGGGCAGGAGTTTTATATGTGTGCCAGCAGGGCGGATAATCTGGATGCCGCGTATTTCAGCCCGCAGGCCGAAGACTGGCTGGAATATATCAAAGCCTCCAGCGCTATCCCCGGATTCTACCGTGAAGGGGTGGAAATTGACGGCATCACGTATCACGACGGCGGCATCAGTGATGCGGTGCCGGTTATTGAGGCATGGCGGCGGGGCGCGACCCGGATTGTGGTGATCCGGACTGTGCCGTCACAGCTCTATTACACCCCGGAATGGGTGAAAAGGATGGAACGCTGGCTGGAAAAAAGCCATCTGAAACGGATGGTTGCCATGATGAAACAGCATGCCAAAAGCTATTACCGGACACAAAAATTTATTCAGTCACCGCCGCCCGGGGTTGAAATTGCTGAAATTTATCCGAATGCACCGCTGGCAAGCAATGCGCTCGGCAGCCGGGTTAAAACGCTGATGCAGGATTACCGGCTGGGCCGCCGCAGCGGACGTTATTTTCTGGCAACACTCGGTGAGCGCTGGGCGTCATATGAGCCGGTACGAAGTTCCGTACTGAGGGTTCCGCCCGCATCCAACGACAACGACTCACAACTGCCGGTCACGGACGGTACAGCGGCGGTATTACATTCACCGGAACGCTCACCGGAAAAGCCGGCGGACTGAATAAATGCAATTTATTGATACCCACTGCCATTTCGATTTCCCGTTTTTTACGGATGATCTTACCCGCCATAAAGCCGCAGCGGCACAGGCCGGGCTGACCGATATTATTATCCCGGCGGTCAGCAATCGGAACCTCAGCACGGTGGCCGGGCTGTGCCGGTCATCCGGCGATGCATTTCCCCGCCTGCACGCGGCATTTGGTCTGCATCCGCTTTATATTGCCGAACACACCCCTGAACATCTGGAACAGCTTGAGTCGTTTATCACCGCAAGCGGGACAGAATGCGTGGCGGTGGGGGAAATCGGGTTGGATCGCTATATGGCGGAGCCGCAGTGGGATAAGCAGCTGGATTTTTTTATTGCTCAACTGAAACTGGCCGCACGGACAGATAAACCGGTTATTCTGCACTCCCGCAAAACCCATGACACGCTCGCTGCTGTTCTGCGCCGTCACCCGGTGCCCCGCCGTGGTGTGATTCACGGATTTTCAGGAAGTTTTGCCCAGGCGGATGCCTTTGTGAAGCTGGGTTATTACATCGGGGTCGGCGGGACGATTACTTACGACCGGGCTCAGAAGACCCGGCGGGCAATCGCGCAGCTCCCGCTCTCTGCGTTACTGCTGGAAACGGATGCCCCGGATATGCCGCTCAGCGGTTTTCAGGGTGAACCGAACCGGCCGGAGCGGATTGTCCGTACATTTGAAGTGCTCTGTTCACTGCGCAGTGAGTCTCCGGAAGAGATTGCTGCTCAGATTTATCGCAACAGCTGTACACTTTTTTCGCTGCAATCATCTGATTAAGATTCCTGAATCGATTTTCCCGCGATTTTGTCCTGTTAAAGCCTGCATTTTGTGTGCCAAATCACCTGAAATCACTTACAATTGTAAGCAGATGTTATTTCATGTTCGTCATCTGGTTAAATACCCGCCAATTCCCGGCTTTGCGGGAGACTTTTCAGGGTAAAATAGTTGAATAATGTGATTATCATCATATTTTTGTATTTTTTGTTACTTTTTTCAGTCGTTATTTGTGACGCAAGTTGATTGTTGGCCGGACTGACCGGGTATAATCAGCGCCACAGGGTCCTGCTCAGAGCTGCATGCGGAGCAGGACTATTAATCTACATTATCGTGAACAGGGATACTTCCATGCAACTCCTTATGAGTCTGGTCGGGATGGCAGCGCTGATCTTTATCGCAGTGCTGTTTTCAAGTGATCGCCGGGCAATCAAACTGCGGACTGTTGTCGGTGCCTTCATTATTCAGGTACTGATCGGTGCGCTGGTTCTCTATGTCCCGGTGGGACGTAAAATCCTCCTGGCAATGTCTGACGGTGTCGCCAGTGTTATCGGCTATGGCCAGAAAGGGATGGACTTTATTTTCGGCGGCCTGGTATCCGACAAAATGTTCGAGGTATTCGGCGGTGGCGGTTTCGTCTTTGCCCTGCGTGTTCTGCCGGTTATCGTTTTCTTCTCCTCGCTGATTGCCGTTCTGTATTACCTCGGCATTATGCAGCTTGTGATTAAAATCCTCGGCGGCGGTTTACAGAAGCTGCTGGGCACCTCCCGTACCGAATCCCTGTCCGCGACAGCCAACATCTTTGTCGGACAAACTGAAGCCCCGCTGGTGGTGCGTCCGTATATCTCCGGGATGACCAACTCTGAACTGTTTGCGGTGATGTGTGGTGGTCTGGCATCCGTGGCCGGTTCAGTTCTCGCCGGGTATGCGCAGATGGGGGTACCGCTGGAGTACCTGATCGCGGCATCCTTTATGGCGGCACCGGGTGGCCTGCTGTTTGCGAAACTGATGGTGCCTGAAACCGAACACTTTGATGACCGTACCGAAGCAATGGCCGGTATGGCGGAAGAAGAGCGCCCTGCCAACATCATTGATGCGGCGGCAAGCGGTGCATCTTCCGGTATGCAGCTGGCACTGAACGTGGGTGCGATGCTGCTGGCGTTTATCGCGCTGATCGCCTTAATCAACGGTATCCTGGGCGGCGTCGGTGGCTGGTTTGACTATCCGCAGCTGTCACTGGAACTGATCCTCGGCTGGGTCTTCTCGCCAATCGCCTTCCTGATTGGTGTGCCGTGGAGTGAAGCTATGACCGCCGGTTCGTTCATCGGACAAAAAATTGTGGTCAACGAATTCGTTGCCTTCATGAACTTCGGTGAATACATGAAGCCGGATGCACAGGTGATTGCTGCCGGTTTACAACCGTTGTCTGATCACACCAAAGCGATTATCTCCTTTGCACTGTGCGGTTTTGCCAACCTCTCTTCTGTTGCTATCCTGCTGGGTGGCCTGGGCGGTATGGCACCTAACCGCCGTAAAGACGTGGCACGTCTGGGTATGAAAGCTGTGATGGCCGGTACTCTCTCCAACCTGATGAGTGCAACCATCGCCGGTTTCTTCCTGGCACTGTAATGCTCTTCCTGCACAGGTGAACCCGGTTCACCTGTGCATTTCACTGATTCAGTGTACTTGTCTTTCTGTCTCTCCCTGTTTATCCCTTTCCTGCGCTATACTATGCCGTGAATATGTGCTGTCATTTTGCGCATATCAGGCCATTAGCGTGATTTTTATCACATAATTATATGTATTGATGTAAATGCTGTTATATAAACGTGATGAAAGGCACGTATTATAGCGCCAGGACATGCTCAAATACGGCATGGATACCATGTAACGGATTCGGTGATTCTGTTTATCAGTCACCTGTATTACAGCGCGGTGAGAAGGATCTCAGCGTTAGCTCTTATCTCAAGAGAGACAACGTCTTCACGGAACCAAGTCCCGCTCGCCAACACATTTTGCATCGTTCAGATATTGCGTCTGC
Organism: Morganella sp. HSTU-ASny43; assembly: GCF_022819185.1. Taxonomy (NCBI): domain Bacteria; kingdom Pseudomonadati; phylum Pseudomonadota; class Gammaproteobacteria; order Enterobacterales; family Morganellaceae; genus Morganella; species Morganella sp. HSTU-ASny43. The sequence continues at coordinate 145,311 of NZ_WSPG01000005.1, read as the reverse complement.
CCGGCAACGGCGCAGACATACGTTGGAGAGTTTTATGACCGATTTAACCGCCGCAGCGCAGCGCGCGCTGTCCTTAATGGATTTAACCACCCTGAATGATGATGATACTGACGCGAAAGTCACTGCGCTGTGTCATCAGGCGAAAAGCCCGGCCGGCCAGACTGCGGCCATCTGCATTTACCCGCGTTTTATCCCGCTGGCCCGTAAAGTTCTGCGTGAGCAGGGTACGCCGGAAGTGCGTATCGCGACTGTCACCAACTTCCCGCACGGTAATGATGACATTGAGATTGCACTGGCTGAAACCAATGCTGCGATTGCTTACGGCGCAGATGATGTGGATGTGGTGTTCCCGTACCGCGCACTGATGGCCGGTAATACCCAGGTTGGTTTTGATATGGTGAAAGCCTGCAAAGAAGTCTGTGCGAAACACAATGTGCTGCTGAAAGTGATTATCGAAAGCGGTGAGCTGAAAGATCCTGCGTTAATTCGTCAGGCATCTGAAATCTCCATCAAAGCCGGTGCTGACTTTATTAAAACCTCCACCGGTAAAGTGCCGGTCAACGCCACGCCGGAAACTGCGGAAATCATGATGACTGTGATCCGTGATATGGGCGTCGGTAAAACCGTTGGTTTCAAACCGGCCGGTGGTGTCCGCACTGCGGAAGAAGCCGCGCAGTATCTGGCGATGGCTGACCGTATCATGGGCGAAGGCTGGGCTGACTCCCGTCACTTCCGCTTTGGCGCATCCAGCCTGTTAGCCAGCCTGCTCAATGCACTGGGCTACGCAGACGCCAAATCTGACAGTAAGTATTAATCACGCTTTCCGGGCCGCTTTTGCCGCCCGGCTTTCTGATTAACCCGGTATCTGTGGTACCGGGGCGGATCCGGTATTTTAAGGAGATCTCTGTGTTTCTGGCTCAGGAAATCATTCGCAAAAAACGGGACGGACACCCGCTCTCTGATGAAGAAATCCGTTTCTTTATTAACGGCGTGCGTGATAACTCAGTCTCTGAGGGACAAATTGCCGCGCTGGCGATGACCATATATTTCCATGATATGAACCCGCAGGAACGCGTCTCACTGACACTGGCGATGCGGGATTCCGGCTCGGTGCTGGACTGGAAAAACCTTGATTTACCGGGCCCCGTTGTGGATAAACACTCCACCGGCGGCGTGGGGGATGTGACCTCCCTGATGCTCGGGCCGATGGTGGCTGCCTGCGGCGGCTATATCCCGATGATCTCCGGCCGCGGCCTGGGACATACCGGCGGCACGCTCGACAAACTGGAAGCGATTCCGGGCTTTGATATTTTCCCGGATGATGAAACCTTCCGCCGTATCATCAAAGAGACCGGTGTGGCGATTATCGGCCAGACCAACTCACTGGCACCGGCGGACAAGCGTTTCTATGCGACCCGCGATATTACGGCAACCGTGGATTCCATTCCGCTGATCACCGCCTCTATCCTCGGCAAAAAACTGGCCGAAGGACTGGATGCACTGGTGATGGATGTGAAAGTCGGTTCCGGGGCATTTATGCCGACCTATGAATTATCAGAGCAGCTGGCGCAGGCGATCGTACAGGTTGCCAACGGCGCGGGCTGCCGGACCACTGCACTGCTGACCGACATGAACCAGGTGCTGGCATCCAGCGCCGGTAATGCGGTGGAAGTGCGTGAAGCGGTGCGTTTCCTGACCGGTGAGTACCGCAATCCGCGCCTGTATGAAGTCACTATGGCGCTGTGCAAAGAGATGCTGGTTTCCGGCGGGCTGGCGGCTGACCGCACAGAGGCGGAAGCAAAATTACAGCAGGTGCTGGATAATGGCAAAGCGGCGGAAATCTTCGGCCGGATGGTTGCCGCGCAGCGCGGACCGGCTGATTTTATCGAACGCTATTCGCACTATCTGCCATCGGCAGTGCTCAGTAAACCGGTCTATGCTGAGACAGAAGGGATTGTGACCGCCATGGATACCCGCGCACTGGGTATGGCGGTTGTTTCGCTGGGCGGCGGACGCCGTAAGGCCAGCGACCCGATTGACTACAGTGTCGGGTTAAGTGATATCGCGCCGATCAACAGTGTTGCTGACGGACAGATGCCGCTGGCGATGATCCACGCCAATAATGAAGATGCGTGGAATGAAGCAGCTCAGGCCGTGCGCCGGGCAGTCACACTCAGTGAGAGCCCGGTTACAGATACCCCGCTGATTTACCGCCGGATCAGCGAATAAGAACAATTTTGTTATTCACGCGGAGCCCTGCATCCTGACGTGATCTGACACAGGAGAGAAGTATGAAACGTACATTTATTATGGTGCTGGATTCATTCGGTATCGGCGCAGCACATGATGCCGCTGATTTCGGCGACACCGGCGCTGACACGTTAGGTCATATCGCACAGGCCTGTGCCCGCGGTGAAGCAGATAAAGGCCGTAAAGGCCCGCTGCATCTGCCTAATCTGTCCCGTCTGGGGCTGGGTAAAGCAGCTGAGGAATCCACCGGACACTTCCCGGAAGGTCTGGATAAGAATGCGGAAATTATCGGCGCATACGGCTATGCCGGGGAATTATCTTCCGGTAAAGATACCCCGTCCGGCCACTGGGAAATTGCCGGGGTGCCGGTTCTGTTTGACTGGGGCTATTTCAGCGATCATGAAAACAGCTTCCCGCAGGAATTACTGGATATCCTCGTTAAACGCGCCAATCTGCCGGGATACCTCGGCAACTGCCACTCATCCGGTACTGTGATTCTGGATCAGCTCGGCGAAGAGCATATGAAAACCGGCAAACCAATTTTCTATACCTCTGCGGATTCCGTTTTCCAGATTGCCTGTCACGAAGAAACGTATGGCCTGGAAAAACTGTATGAGCTGTGCGAAATTGCCCGCGAAGAACTGACCAAAGGCGGTTACAACATCGGGCGTGTGATTGCGCGTCCGTTTACCGGTGAAAAAGCCGGTTCATTTGAACGTACCGGTAACCGTCACGACTACGCGGTCGAGCCGCCGTCAGCGACCATGCTGCAGAAGCTGGTGGAAGAGAAGCAGGGCGAAGTGGTATCTATCGGTAAAATCGCGGATATTTATGCCCATGTCGGTATCACCAAAAAAGTGAAAGCGACCGGTATTGATGCGCTGTTTGATGCATCACTGGAAGAGATAAAACTGGCGGGTGATAACACCATCGTGTTTACCAACTTCGTTGATTTCGATTCCTCGTACGGTCACCGCCGTGATGTGGCAGGTTATGCTGCTGCGCTGGAGCTGTTTGACCGCCGTCTGCCGGAAATGCTGAAGCTGGTGAAAGAGGACGATATTCTGATCCTGACCGCAGACCACGGTTGTGACCCGACCTGGCCGGGTACCGATCACACCCGCGAACATATCCCTGTGCTGGTGTACGGGCCGAAAGTCAAACCGGGCTCTCTGGGTTACCGTGAAACCTTCGCGGACATCGGGCAGACTGTTGCATCCTATTTTAATTTATCCCCGATGGATTACGGCAAAAACATGCTGTAATGTGTCTTTTTTTTCGGGCAGGCTTTCAGTCTGCCCTTTCCCTTTGGATTGACTGAAAGGATTTTTTTATGGCTACCCCTCACATTAATGCCGAACGCGGTGATTTTGCTGATGTTGTTCTGATGCCCGGCGACCCGCTGCGCGCGAAATACATTGCAGAAAATTTTCTGGAAGATATTAAACAAGTCAACAATGTGCGTGGCATGCTGGGTTTTACCGGAACCTATAAAGGCCGCCGTATCTCCGTGATGGGCCACGGTATGGGGATCCCGTCCTGCTCTATTTATGCCAAAGAGCTGATCACTGAATTTGACGTGAAAACCATTATCCGCGTCGGTTCCTGCGGGGCTATCAGCCGTGATGTCAAACTGCGTGATGTGGTTATCGGCATGGGCGCGAGCACGGATTCCAAAGTGAACCGTCTGCGTTTCAAGGATAACGATTTCGCGGCTATCGCGGACTTCGGGCTGGTACGTAATGCGGTTGAAGCGGCAGAAACCGCCGGGATCCCGGCGCGTGTCGGTAATATCTTCTCTACGGATTTATTCTATACACCGGATCCGCAAATGTTTGACGTGATGGAAAAATACGGCATTCTGGGCGTGGAAATGGAAGCTGCCGGTATTTATGGTGTGGCTGCTGAATTCGGTGCAAAAGCACTGACTATCTGCACCGTTTCTGACCATATCCGTACCGGTGAAAATTTACCGGCAGAAGAGCGCCAGACTACTTTTAATGAAATGATCACTATCGCGCTGGAATCTGTTTTACTGGGCGATAAGAAGTAATTTATTTCAGTCATTATAAAAACCGCTGCCGGTATTATTTCCCTGCAGCGGTTTTTTTATTTTTTACTGTTATCAGGTCTGGTATGAATTTCTGAAACACCATTTCCTATCGTAATTTTAAAACTAAAGTCACAGGTTTTATTGAGAATTTTAGCGTAGGTTATGGATAAAATTAATGTTAATAATAAAGTAAAATAAGGTGCCTGATTAACCGTTACCTGCAACAGAGAGAAACGGGGGGATTTCTCCCCCCTCAGCATCATTTATCGTTACAGGACAATGTTGCGTCAACCAGCATATCTCCGCCTTTCAATGAAAAATCGGATACCCGATGATTATTGAGTAACGAATTTACAACATCAGAAATTGTAAGAGCAGTTATTAATACCACTGCAACTATAGCTAATGTTGTTATTGATCTTCCGGTCATTTCTCTTGACTCCTTTAATTTAAGGAGGCAAAATCCCTATTGTTTGGTAGAGATTCAGCCCCGGTTTATGTTGAAAAACGTAATCGGGGCTTTCTTCTATCCGGAACAGGGAAAACATAGCCTGATCCGGACAGAATCAGGCACCCGCAGAAAATATAACAACTGTGTTTCTCTTTATCTCTGCCTCATTCGGGGGATAATACGGAGATATATCACAAAATATATTCTCATTATTCGTTAATACAATGATTGTTATTTCTGTCAGTTAACGGAAATAATAAAGCCGCTGTTAAGCGGCTTTATATTATTATGGCGGTGTGAGCATAAATAATTTTTCATTCTCACCGCTGTAGCGGGATAATGCCCGGTTTATATCCTCTGCGGTTATCTGATTAACTAACGCCTCTTCTGCGGTTATCCGCGTAAACTCATTATCGTCCCCGGCAATCTGAGCCAGTGATTCTGTCCAGAAAGCCGCACTCTGGTAAACCTGCTGTTTTTCCAGTAACCAGTTGGCTCTGGCTTCTTTCAGGGCATTGTCACTCACACCGTCTGTTTTCAGGGTTTTCAGCACATTCCGGCTCAGTGCTGTCATCTCTGCGGCGCGCTGAGGATCGGTGGTGAAATTCAGCCGGGCGCTGTAGTACGGTGACGGCAGTTTTGCCAGCATAGAGGATAAACTCAGGGCGTAAATACCGCCCGCCTGTTCCCGCAATGCGCTGCGCAACTGTTTGCTGATGATGCTGTCGGCCAGTTGCAGTGTCAGGCTTTCTTTCAGTGACCACTGTGCCGGGGCGGCATACTGAATACTCACCATGGTTTTATCAGAGCTGGCTATCGGGTAAGTCCGGCTGAAGGATTGCATTTTGGGTGCGATAGCCGGATCCCGCCACTGCAGGCGCTGCCCGGAAGCGGGAAGGGTGGCGATCCATTTCTCAACAGCCTGTTTTATCTGTTTTTTATCTGCCGCACCGCTGATCACCAGTGTCATGTCCTGTACCGGGCTGAGCAGGAGACGGTGGTTCTGCTGTAACTGCGCGGCAGTAAACTGACGCCAGCCGCCGTTTTCATTTATCACCAGACGTTCGCCGTGAGTATGACTTTCACGGTTAATGGCATCCAGGAAGCGGCGCTCCACCGGAGTGCTGTTCAGGCTTTCCAGTGTCAGCTGCTGATTGCGGAGTAATTTTTCGCCGCTGAACTGCGGCTGTGTGATCTTCAGATGCAGCAGTTTCAGCAGGGTATCCAGTTCTTCCGGCGGGGCTTCACCCCGGAATCCGTGATTCAGCAGCTCACTGTACGGCCGCAGGCTGAGACTGTGCTGTTTGCTGAATAAGGTCAGCTCACGGGCACTCAGCTCACCGTAACCGCTGCTTTCCGGCAGTTTCAGTGCCCAGTCGGTCAGTCCTTCCTGTCCGGCCGGCTCCAGTGAGCGGCCGCCCGGAATGCGCAGATTGATCTGAATATTATCTTTCAGGCTTTTATCCTGATGCACAATGACCCGCAGACCGTTGGATAACTGCCACGATTCCGTGGACGGTAACGGCAGTGCCTGCTCCTGAACAATGCTGCCGGCCGCCGCCGGGGTGACATTCAGCGCGACCTGCCGCACGGTCAGGGAAAACGGCCCGGGGGCGGACTGCCGGATCTGCTGCCAGCGGTCAGTGAACGCTTTCTCATCAAAACGGGCCTGTTCGCTGTCCGGCCCGAGCAGCGCCAGCCGTGGTGATGCCTGATTCAGGAATCCGCTCACATGGGTTTTCAGCGTATCCGGTGTGACCGGTTTGAGCAGTTCCCATGCTGTGGTGAGCTGCTGACGTTTGTCCTGAACCGGCATTCTGTATTCCAGTGCGGTGGTGATGGTATCGGCGAGATAATCATTACCGTAGCGGGATTCACCGGCGGCCTGCTGACTGAGTTTCGCCAGCAGGCTCTGCCGGGCATCGTCCAGCTCTGCCTGTGTGACGGGTTGTGTCGCCAGGCGCTGAATTTCTGTCCACAATAAGGTGATACTGCCGAGGTAATCCCCGCCCTGCGGATGCACTATCATCAGTTGCTGAAGACGGCGGCTGTCCAGCATGGCGCCCTGCGGGTTGATACTGGCAGCCGGTAGCTGTCCGTTATCCACCAGCGCGGTCAGGCGCTGGTTGAGGATAGTCACCCAGAGATTATCCAGCAGGTCATCATACTGCCCGTCACGGGTATTGAGCGGCGCGCGGATATCCCGCTGCAGCGCGAACTGCATAATGCGCTGTCCCTGCTCTTTATCGAAGACGGGTTTTACCAGCAGTCCTGGGTGCGGGGCAAAGCGCTGACGGGCCGGATCATCCTGTGCGGCATCTTCTTTGGCGGGCTGATTAAAATACGCCTCCGCCAGATTGCTGACGTCGTGGCGGTTAAACTGTCCGATAACCACCAGACTCATCCGCTGCGGCTGATACCAGGTCTGATAATAGTCTTTTGCTGTGCTGACCGGTGCATGGCGGATCACATCCAATAACCCGATCGGGTCACGCTCCGCATAGAGACTGCCCGCATAGCGCAGTTGCTCAAGGGCATTATTGATGCGGAAGCCGATGCCCTGACGCAGCCGCCACTCCTCAATAATCACGGAACGTTCTTTATCAAACGCAACAGGGTCAAAGGTCATGCCCTGTGCCCAGTCGGCGAGTACCTGCAAACCGGTCTGAATCTGTTCCGGGGTGGCCTGCGGCAGCGACAGTTTATAGACAGTGGAATTGAGGCTGGTGGCGGCATTCACATGGCTGCCGAGATTCAGCCCCTGTTTTTCCAGCTGTTTAAAACTCTGTGTGTCCGGGAAATGCGTGGTGCCTTTAAAGGCCATATGTTCGGTGAAATGCGCGAGACCGCGCTGCTCTTCTGTTTCCTGTAATGAACCGCTTTCCACCAGCAGCCGCAGCTCTGCGCCGGGCTGCGGGCGTGACAGAAGATACACATTCATACCGTTTGCCAGGCGGATGTGCTGTAAATCACTGCGCTGCGGCAGCGGACGGTTATCTGTGCCGGTTGTGCTGACAGCGGTACAGCCGGTGAGGATCAGCACCACACCGGCAAAGGTCAGTTTATAATGCATATCGGACTCCTGATGTGCAGGTGGCGGCAGGGGCGGACAGGGCGATCACGCGATCTGCCTCCTGCTGAAGAAAACGCTGGTGGCTGACCAGCAGAAGCGTGCTGTCCGGCAGACGCTGACGGAGCAGACGGATCATGCGGACCGCATTGTCATCATCCAGTGCGGAGGTAATTTCATCGAGCAGCATCAGCTTTGGCTGACTGAGCAGCAGACGGGCGATCAGCAACCGCTGCTGTTCACCGCCGGACAGGCGCTGACGCCAGTCGGCATCGGTATCCAGTTGTGGTGTCAGTGCAGCAAGCCCGGTGGCGTCCAGCACTTCGCGGTAAGCCTCCGGCGTGAACTGTGCGGCGGTATGCGGATAGGCGAGCAGGGATTTCAGTGTCCCGGACGGCAGATAAAGTGACTGCGGCACCCACATTACATCCTGTTCACGGCTGATATTGCCCCGGTAATAAGGCCAGTGACCGCTGAGTGTGCGCAGCAGAGTGGATTTACCCAGTCCGGAGCGGCCGCTGATAATGGCAAATTCTCCGGCGTGCAGAGAGAGTGAGACATTCTCCAGCAGAGGACGATTATCCGGCAGCAGAATATCGGCGCAAACATCCAGGCGCACTGCCGACTGACGGGTTTCGGTGACATCAGACACCGCGTCATTTTCCAGCAGACGGACGAAATGGTACAGACGGGTTACCGTCGCCTGCCAGGCCGCTATCTCTTTATAGGCAAAAATAAACCAGCCGAGTGACGTCGCGACACTGCTAAAGGCCTGACGCAGCTGCATTAATCCGCCCAGCATCAGTTCCCCGGCGAGGAATTTCGGCAGAGCAAACAGGATCGGTGCCAGTGCGGTCACCTGCTGATAACCCACGGTATAAAAGGATAAATTCCGCTCGCAGCGGATCAGCTGATTCCAGTTGGCCGCCACCCGGGCAAAGCGGGCCAGCAATTGCTGTTTATCCTGTAACTCCCCCCGCTGTCCGGCAATGGCATCGCCGTGCTGTCTGCGGGTGATCAGTGCCGCACGGTAATCCGCCTCACGCTGCTGTTTTTCCATATTCAGTTTGCGCAGCGGCCCGCCGATAAGCTGTGTCAGCGCGATACCCACTAAGGTGTAGGCGATACAGGCCCAGAACATATAGCCGTCGATGCGCCAGTCAGTACCGGCGACAGAGAGCAGAATACTGCCGGAAAGCTGCCAGAGGATGGCGGCAAAGGAAATCAGGGTCAGCAGTGAATGCAGGAAGGTGATCAGCAGACTGAGGGTAGATTCCACCAGCAGGCGGACATCCTCGGCAATCCGCTGATCCGGGTTATCCGGCTCGCGGGCGGTCAGGCGCAGCAGGTAATGGCGGCTCTGCGGCGACAGCCAGCGGCTGAGGATCTGTTCTGTCATCCCCTCCCGCCAGCGGATAGCCAGTTTCTGCCGGAAATACGTGCCGAGCACCACCACCAGAATCAGCCCGCTGACCAGCACGACGAAAAATTTGATCAGCTGATACAGCGCCGCGCCGTCCAGCTTTTGCAGTGCATTATAAAAATCCCCGTTCCACTGGTTCATGCGGATATTGAACCAGACGGAGGAGAGTGTCAGCCCGAGAGACAACAACAGTAAGAACCAGCAAAACAGGGCGGCACGCCGCCCCCAGAACGGCTTCACCAGCCAGAAAAATTGTTTTATTGTTTTCATTGATTATTCATAACGTTAAGAGTCATTGCTCACATGCTCAGATTAAAAATCGTAATTCAGCTGTAACCAGAACTGACGGCCCGGATCATAGGCAATCACCTTGTTACCGGCGTAGATAAAGGTATCCGCGACATTTTTGTTATTCAGGACGTTATTCACTTCCAGCGAGACAGACGCGCCGTAAGCAAACTCCGGTTTCCAGTTCACGCGGGTATCCCAGGTGAATTTGGATGCGAAATGCTCTTTCTGATAGACACGTAACTCGCCGTACTGCGGATCACGGACCACTTCGTTGTCATGACGGACAGCCTGATTACGCGCCCCCCACCATTGCAGGCGGTTGTACCAGGAAATGTTGTAGTTATCCCAGTCACTGGTCAGCTCAACGTTCAGCTTCAGTGGCGAGTTAAAGTTGCTGGCAGGCAGATCACTGACATCGATCACTTTGCCGCCGTACATCACTTTGTCGGAGTTAATGGCAGTGCCCGGTTCAAAGAAGGCATAGCCCTGGTCAGACGGGAAGTTGGTTTTGGTATCCTGCCAGACGATTGAGGAGGTAAAGACATGGGTTGCCTGTCCCCATTCCCACGGCTGACTGTTGCTGACAGCCAGGGTAACGGAGTCATGTTTGCTGCGTCCGGCATTATCAAAGGTACGGATTTTTCCTTTATCGGAGTATTTATCTGACCCGGTCAGGTTGTTGTATTTGGTGCGGCTGCGGACTTCATCGTAACCTTCACGGTGGACATAGGTCAGACGCCAGGTGGTGCTGAGGATTTCCTGTTGCAGGCCGAGGGAAATCTCATCGTTATACGGGGTTTTCAGTGAATCCAGGCCTTCATAATCATTGGTTTTATCCCAGGTCGGATCCATGCCCATAAAGCCGCACATATAGCATTTTTCCAGCCCGGCATTCTGCGCGCCGTACAGGGCATAAGTCAGCATGGAGCGGCCGTAATAACGGTTGGCACCGGCGATCAGCAATGTTTCTTTATTACCGAACAGGTCGTAAGTGGCGGCCAGGCGCGGCGCGATATTGGTTTGCCGGACAAAATCATCCCGGTCAACACGGACACCCGGACGCAGTGTCAGGCGGCCGATTTCAATATTGTCATCGGCAAACAGGGAGTAGTTGTTATAACTGACAGAGGCGGTTCCCGGCAGGAAGCGGTGCTTGTTGACTACCGGATCCTCAAACCCCCATTCCGCATAGCTGACATAGTCCTCGCTGGTGTGATAGTGCGACTTATCGCGGATATAGCGGCCTTTGGTATGGGTGGATTCCATCCCGAGTGTCGGGCGGTGTGTGATCCCGAAGCCTTCTGACGGCAGGAAACGGGCGACGGCTTTGGTGGTGACATTGTCCTGCTCGGTCCGCAGATCACCCAGTCCGCCCATTTTGGTGTTAACAATCGTTTTTCCGTCCGGTGACCGGTTCTTCATTTCATAGAAATTCTGCTCGTCATTCACGCGGTTATCTTTCAGTTTCTGATAACCCAGGGTGAATTCCAGATCAGCCAGGCTGGTCTGGTGTTTCAGAACACCGGTCACACCTAACCCTTTGTGGTTATTGTCATAACCGGAGTTGGCAATATTGGAGGCGAATAAACGCGCCTTGTAGTCAGAATAATTCAGGGAAATATCCGCCGTGGTGACCGGCGAGAGATCCATTGCATACTTCACAAACAGGTTGTCTGAGGTACGTTTCTGGTTGCGTTTGCGCTTATCAAACTCATAACCGACCAGTTCTTCACCTTCCATCACTGCCATCAGTACCGAGGTATTGGCCGGGATGGTGGAGGTACGGCGGGAGGCGGATACCGTCAGGCCGCTGTTTTCTGTTACACCGACTTCAAACCAGCCGCCGAAATCGTGTTTGTTATATTCATTCTGGAAACGGGCCGGGTGACTGATATCATTTTTTGATGAATCAATCGGCTGTGAGGAATCCTCAAACAGATGATTCCAGGAGGAGCGGGTGGTGCGGTAATACATATGGCCGCTGTTTTCGCCGTTCCAGCGGCGGCTGGTGACATCCACACTGCCGCCGGTAAAGCCGCCGAATTCCACCGGGATGTTGTTATCGTAAACCGTCACGCTGTCGATCAGACGGCTGTCTATATACATGCCCTGGTCGCCGCTGTCCAGACGGGTGGAGGTTTCACCCAGGGTATCTTTTGCCGGGTCGAAATCGTTGTTAAAACTGATGCCGTCGAGTTTATAGGCGTTCTGGAAACTGGATGCGCCGTGAATGGAAATCCGTGATGGTTTGATTTCGCCCTGGTTGAGGGACGAGCTGTCATTACCGGCGAACTGTACCGCCGGGTTGGTGCGCAGCAGTTCCGTGACGTTGCCGTCGCCGGTATTGCGCTGGCGGATCTCCTCCGCAGTAATGTATTGCGGGGCAGACATGACATCCGTGGCCGGATGGTAAGCCAGTTCGCCCTGAACCCGGGTTTCCGGGATTAAAATGGTTTCCGCTTCGGTTGTCAGCGGGCGGATAACATAGCTGCTGCCCTGCTGCACCAGCGTCAGGCCGGAGCCTGCCAGCAGTGTCCGGATGGCGGTCTGTGCGGAATAGCTGCCGTGCAGAGCCGGTGCCCGCAGTGCGCCGAGTTGTCCGGCATCATACAGTAACTGGATTTGTCCCTTCTGTGCGATGGTGTTCAGTGAACGGCTCAGTGCCTGTTCGGGCAGATCAAGCGTGAGATCTGCGGCTCCGGCCGGTGCCGCTGTCAGCCCGAGTGCCAGCACAATGGCAGAACTGGCCGCCCTGATGCTGAATGGTGATGGTTTTATTGTCATTTTTATCATTTCCGGAAGTGTCATAGTTATCCCCTGTATCAGAAGACGCGGAAATGAGAATTATCCTCACCTGATAATTATTCTTTTTTTCATTTATTTTTATTTTTCTTCACAATCAACAGGCTGCCGTCATGCAGTTCGGTGACTTCAACCGGTAACAGCAGCGGCAATGCCGTGAAAAAGGCATCGGTTTCGGAAAGGGTGACCCGGCCGGAGACGGTCAGATCCGCCGCATTCGCGGCAAGTGAGACGGGGTGGTTGCTGTAAGGTGCGAGGCGGTCAACAACATCACGCAGCGGGGTATCGGTGAGGGTGATCTGTCCGTTGCGCCACTCCCCGGCCTGTTCCGGCGGGATATGGCTGAGCAGCAGTGCAGCGCCCTGCGCGGGGCTGACAGCTTTATCCCCGGCACGCAGATACACCGGTTTTTCATCCGGCGCATCCCGCAGGGCGACAATCCCGTTTGCCACAGAGACTGCCACTTCCGTTCCCCGGCGGCTGACATCAAATTCCGTGCCGACAACCGTTATCTCTCTGCCGTCCGCGCGGATAACAAACGGCCGCCACGGGTTGGATTTCACCTGAAAAAAGGCGGTACCGCGCACCAGGGAAATACGGCGGTGTGTCTGTTCATAGGTAATATCCGCTTCGCTGTCACGGCTGAGAAAAATGCGGCTGCCGTCCGGCAGGATCATGGATTTGCTTTCCGCGGCGGTGGCGAGCGTCAGGTTATCCATCAGCAGGGCGGGTAACTGGCTGTAGGGCAGAAACAGCATCACCAGGATAAACAGTCCGGCGAGGGTATGGCGCAGCGGGCGCAGAAGCGGAAAAGCCCGGGCGGGTGCCTGCTCTGTGATTTCCGGGCGCGGCAGGGCCGACATCTCCCGCCACAGCAGCGCCATATCATCAAACGCCTGCCGGTTTTCCGGGGAAGCCGCCAGCCATGCCTGTAATTCCCGCTGCTGCTGTGCCGTCATGCTCTGGCTGTGCCAGCGCGTAAACCACAGTGCGGCGGCGTCTTCCCGTTCGTCCTGCTCCCGCCGGTCTGTCATTCCCCGTCCTTCTGCTCTGCGGCATTCATGGCGCGTTTACATTGCAGCAGGGCACGGGCAATATGCTTTTCCACCATACTGACAGAAATATCCATCCGTTCGGCAATGTCACTTTGCGAAAGTCCGTCAAACCGGTAAAGCACAAAGGCTTCCCGCTGACGGGGCGGCAGTTCATTCAGCACCTGATACAGCCTGTCCAGCCGCTGCCGGTGTTCGAGCTGTACCTGAGGATCGGCGTGTGCCTGTGCCACTTCCTCTGTCAGTGAATCATCCCACTCACTGACCCGGTCACGGCCCTTCCGCCGGCTGTGACGCCAGTGGTCGGTCAGCACATTGTTGGCGATCTTAAACAGGAACGCGCGGGTTTCCTGCACAGATGTCTCGTTGCCGCCTTTGAGCCAGCGGGCAAACACATCCTGCGACAAATCCCGTGCATCCTGACTGTTGCCCAGCCGCTTATGGAAGAAGCGGACAAGCTGATGGTAGGTTGAGTGATAAGCCCCGGCGATAAGCCTGCTTACCGATTTCTCAGTCGTCATTTTTCTGGTGTGTATCGAAGTCATCGTAATTGAAGGAGTCATTACGCATTGCTTAGAAAAATCCAAAAAATCTCATTGTTGTTATTTGAATTATTATTTAATAATAAAAAGCAATATCATTTGCGTTATCATTATGCCTGTAATTTTACAAATTGAAATACGTGAATAACGATTAAAAAAGTGAGTTGAGTGATGTTGAATGTGGCTGCGGCCTGTTATCAGAACAGGCGATATTCAGTCGGCGGCACAGCTGCCAGTGTGGGTGCTCACGCGCTGCTGCTGGCACTGTTTCTGGGCTGGCTGGGTTTTTCAGCGGATGAGCCGAAAGGCATGCTGCCCCCGGCGTTTGTACTGATGCCGGGAGTTTATCAGCTGGAAAGTGCACCGCCGGAAAAGGCGGAAGGTGTCAGACAGGTGATGTCACAACCGGCACCACAGCCGGTGGCTGAGCCGGAGCGGGAGTCTGCTGTCGATAAACTGGCGGTTTCTGACCAGGGCACCTGGACACGGAAAGCGGAAAAACCAAAGAAAAAAGCGGACAAAAAACCGGTAACAGAGATCAAAATGCCGGAAACGGATAATCCGTCTCCGGTACTGGCAGAAAGCACTTCCGCGCCGCGTCAGGGCGACAGTTCCGCGAGCCGTGCGGATTTTACCAGCCATGCACCGCAGCCGGTCAGCGGCAGTACCGGCTGGGAAAGCTCGGTACATTCGCATCTGGCGAAATATAAACGCTATCCGCGCGCACTGCTGCGCTATAAATCCACCGGCGTTTCTCATGTGAAAGTGACTCTGAACATGCAGGGAAATGTTGTCTCTGCGGAGCTGGTTAATTCATCCGGCACAAAAATGCTCGATAAAGAAGCGCTTGCCACCGTACAACGGGCATCACCTTTCCCGCTGCCGCCACAGGAACGCGGCAGAAACGGTCATATTGAGATAGTCACTCCCATCGGTTTTTACCTGTAACCAGCAGACAATTCCCGAAGTTACGTTTTTATTACCAGGAATTGTCTGTATTTTCCGCATTTTTGTTTCCCTTGTTATCTTTTCTCTGCTTAATATTTCGGTTTTTCTGTGGTTTTCTTAATTTATCTGAATGAGTTTCAGTTACTCATATTGCAACAGGCGCAGTAAAGCGGGTTCAGACCTGGATAAAATCCTGTGATGACGTGTTATGATTATATTTTCCGAAAGAAAATAATTAATATTATTAATATATAATACTAAAGAGAATTCAACCGTTATAATCAAAAAGAGTGTGTTAAGCTGTTAAGAAATGTGTAACTGTCATGCTGATAACATCACCTGCGAGCCCGTGTGTAAACATCATAATGCTTTGGCAAATAATCATTTTTAGTCTGTTTACGGGTAGGTTGTTACAAAATATTTCATTCTGAAATTATCAGAGAAATATGTAATGATGTTATTATTCAGCAGCAGGATTGAATAAAAGAATTTAATATATGAGAAATCCGATTTTTACCACGATTCATTAATATGCATCATTTTCGGACGTGATTTTAGTGGTATAAACTCTGTTTTCTTTGGTAGATTAATTTTTTATAGGTGATTTTGCGTAACGCCGGATTAACTCAAAATTAAACATTGTAAATTTTAGTTAGGTAAGGACAAGTAATGACTAAAAAGTCAGTTTTTGCAAGAACACTCGTCTCTCTGCTGTTAGGTACAGCAATCAGTGCTTCAGCGCTGGCTGCGGCAGAAAATACCGGTCATACATTGCGGCTGGCCATCGGCGCAGAACCGACAGAAGGGTTTGACCCGATGCTCGGCTGGAGCCACGGCAGTTATCTGTTACTGCACAGCCCGCTGCTCAAACAAAAGGCCGATCTTTCCTGGCACAGCTACCTGCTGGACAGCTACGACCACAATGCCGACGGCAAAGAGTGGACACTGAAGCTGAAAAAAGACCTGAAATTCTCTGACGGCTCCCCGCTGACCGCCAAAGATGTGGCGTTCACCTATAACAATGCGGCCGCCGGCGGCGGTAAAATCGATATGGGTAACTTTGCCAAAGCAGAGGAAATTGATCCGCTGACAGTGAAAATCACCCTGTCCGAACCTCAGAGTACGTTTATCAACGTGCTCGGCTCTCTCGGCATTGTATCCGCCGATAAATATGATGCCAGACAGTATGCCCAAAAACCGGTGGGTGCCGGGCCGTACCGCCTGGTAGCTTTCCAGCCGGGCCAGCAGCTGATTGTTGAGGCTAACCCGTACTACGCCGGGCCGAAAAATGACTTTAACAAGCTGGTGTTTGTCTTCCTGGATGAGGATGCCGCCTTTGCTGCCGCACAGAGCCGCCAGCTTGAGGTTGTCCGCATTCCGCCGGTGATTGCCGCAACTGCCGGTGATGTCAAAGGGATGAAACTGGTGGAACGCGCCAGCGTGGAAAACCGCGGTATTGTTTTCCCTATCCCGAAAGCCGGTGAAAAAGATGCACAGGGTTACCCGATCGGTAACGATATCACCTCTGATGTTGCCATCCGTAAAGCCATCAACTATGCGATTGACCGCAAACTGCTGTCTGAGCAGGTGATGGAAGGGTACGCCGTACCGGCCTTTACCGGTGTTCACGGCCTGCCGTGGAACAACCCGGAAGCCGCCTTTAAAGATGGTGATGCGGAAAAAGCAAAACAGATTCTGGAAGAAGCCGGCTGGAAACTCAATAAAGACGGGCTGCGTGAGAAAGACGGCAAAGTCGCCAAACTGACGCTGTGGTACACCAGCGGGGATACCACCCGCCGTGACCTGGCACAGGCTATCCGCGCCTTCCTGAAACCAATCGGCATTGAACTGGATTTACAGTCCGGCAGCTGGGAAACCGTCGAACGCCATATGCACGCCAACCCGACGCTGTTCGGCTGGGGCAGCCTGGATCCGATGGAGTTAGTCCATCACTACAGCAGCAAAGCGGCGGGTGTGGAATTCTACAACCCGGGCTATTACAAAAATCCGCAGGTGGATGCCATTCTTGAGAAAGCCATGAGTGCGCCGGATCAGGAAGCCGCCATTCCTGTCTGGCAGCAGGTGGACTGGAACGGCAAAACCGGTACCGGGATTAAAGGGGATGCCGCCTGGGCGTGGCTGCTGAATGTACAGCATACCTATGTGGTGAGTGATTGTGTTGATTTGGGCAAGGGGGCACCGGAGATCCACGGGTCATGGTCACTGCTCAACAGTGTGGATGACTGGGCCTGGACCTGTAAATAATGCGCAGTGCCCTGCTCCTTTTCGTGCGGTTTGTTTGTCTGCTGACGGTCACGGCGGCGGGGGTATTTATCCTCCTGAGCTATTCGCCAATTGACCCGATCAGAGCCTATATCGGAAATGATCTGCTGCATGTGCCGCCGGAGCAGTATCCGGCGATTGCCGCCCGCTGGGGACTGGATCAGCCGCTGTGGCAGCGGTTCTGGATCTGGTTCTCACAGATGCTGCGGGGCGATCTCGGTTACTCTATGCTGTATAACGCGCCGGTGTCAGAGGTGATTTCGGCGCGGCTCGGGCCGTCACTGGCACTCCTTATCAGCGCCTGGCTGCTCTCGGGCATTGCCGGGCTGCTGCTGGGGCTGGTGGCCGGGCGTTATCTGAACCGCTGGCCGGACAAAATTATTTCGGCACTGTCGTATCTGCTGGCTTCGATACCGACGTTCTGGATAGGGTTGCTGCTGCTGTCGCTGTTTGCGGTCACCCTGAACTGGGCACCAATCTGCTGTGCCTGGCCGATGGGCGAGGATGCGGATACAGCAACCTTCGGGCAGAAAATTCATCACCTGATTCTGCCGGTGCTGGCGCTGGGCTTACTCGGTGTCGGTAACATTGCCCTGCACACACGGGCAAAAGTGGCGGAAGTGATGGGGACCGAATTTATCCGTTATGCGAAAGCGCAGGGGGATAAAGGCTGGCCGATGATTAAATTTCATGTGCTGCGTCACGCCATTACCCCGGCACTCTGTTTACAGTTTGCCTCTGTGGGGGAACTGCTGAGCGGTTCACTGCTGGCGGAGAAAGTGTTCGCCTATCCCGGACTGGGACAGGCGACGATAGACGCGGGGCTGCGGGGGGATATCCCGCTGCTGATGGGTATTGTGATGTTTTGCGCGATCCTGATTTTTATCGGTAACAGCACGGCGGATATTTTACTGCGCCGCGTGAATCAGGGAGTGATCCGCGAATCATGACGTATAACCCGAACCGTGCGCTGTTAAAACTGACGGGCACATTACTGATGCTGATCCTGCTGGGCGTCTATGCCATATGGATCACACACACTGATATTGATATGGATTTCCTGGCGCGGCGGCAGGCACCGTCTGTCACGCACTGGTTCGGCACTGACAGCCTGGGGCGTGATCTGTGGGATCGCACTTTTCAGGGCATGGCAACCAGTCTGCAGATCGGACTGATTTCCGCCCTGACCAGCGGGCTGGTGGCGCTGACAATGGCCGGGTTATCAACGGTTAACAAAGGAACAGATTATCTGGTGCGCGGGGTGATTGATGCACTGCTGGCGCTGCCGCATCTGCTGCTGCTGATTTTAATCTGTTTCACCCTGGGCGGCGGAAAATCCGGCGTGATCTGGGCGATAGCCCTGACACACTGGCCGAAACTGACGCTGATCCTGCGCTCGGAAATCCTGCGGGTGCGGGAAACGGATTATGTGATGCTGGCACAACGCATGGGAAATTCGCGATTGTATTGCTGGCGTCATCATTATCTGCCAATGTTATTACCGCAGTGGATTGTCGGCACACTGCTGATGTTCCCGCATTCGGTACTGCACAGTGCGGCGCTCAGTTTTCTGGGCTTCGGGCTTGCGCCGCATGAGGCATCACTGGGGATCCTGCTGTCAGATGCACTGCGCTATCTCAGTACCGGTGCCTGGTGGCTGGCATTTTTCCCAGGACTGGTGCTGGTCGGACTGGTGTTACTGTTTGATCAGTTTGCGAAAGCCTTACAACAGCTCTGGCTGAGGATCGCATAATGCTGAAATTTGACCGGCTTGCCATTGATGTCGCACAGTTCAGCTGGCTGCGGAAAAAACGCTGGCAGCCGCTGCTGACAGATATCTCCCTGGTAGTTCAGCCCGGTGAGCTGGTGGCGCTGGTCGGCAGCAGCGGGGAAGGCAAAAGCCTGCTGCTGCAAAGTGCACTGGGGCTTCTGCCGGATAATATGCGCTGCCGTGGCGCTATCTCGCTGGCGGGGGAAACCCTGACGGAAGAGAGCAAACAGCTGCACCGCGGCAACACCCTGTGTTACGTACCGCAGGGGGTGAGTGCGCTGAATCCGCTGGTGCGGGTCGGCCCGCAGCTGGAACGCGCGGCCACACTCAGCGGTATGCATGTGAAGATGCACGACGTGGCGCGCCAGCTGCAACGTTATAACCTCCGGCCTGAGCTGACGGATGCGTTTCCGAACCGGCTCTCCGGCGGAATGGCAAAACGGGTGCTGACCTGCGGCGCAACGCTGACCGGGGCGCAGTATATTCTGGCGGATGAAATTACATCCTGGCTGGATGACGAACATGCGGGGCAGATACTCGCGCATCTGAAAGTGCTGTGTGCGGACGGGCGCGGTGTGTTGTGGGTCACGCATGATCTGGCGATGGCCGCCCGCTTTGCTGACCGGATTGCCGTGCTGCGTCACGGGGTTTTACAGGAAACACTGACATCGCAGGCATTACTGAACGGGGAAGGCAGCCCGTGGCTGCAGTCACTGTGGGACGCACTGCCGGAACACCGTTTTCTGGCGGGGCGGAAATATACCGGGATGAGGCGGTAATAAGAATGACGGATGAATACAGGTGATAATCCGCTTTAATTCGTCCGTATATGAGTATTTTTTATTTATTTGCTGAAAATCAGCAGGGTTATTTATTTTATATTTAAACACAGTAGCGGATATTAATTCATTTATATGCGGTAACGGAAACTCCGCATAGTCTGAAAGGGATCTGAACCTCGTTTTCTTATCAGGAGAACAGCGGTGCATGATTTATTTTTTTATGGCTGATTAACAGCTTACATTTTTCACGCTTTAGTATTTCCGGGTGTGCGCCTGCGCATGTCCGGCGGTCAGTGGCGGATTGTGTCTGCATTCAGCGGATGCGTCACTGAAATAAAAACTGAAATCACGGTATCCCGGAATACTGATATCCGGATTGCTGTCTGATGACTCTGTTTTCATTCAATTGTGGAGGCGTTATGCAATTAACCCCGAGAGAAGTTGAAAAGCTGATGGTATATACCCTGGCGGATGTCGCGCAGCGACGTCGCGACAGAGGGGTAAAACTGAATTACCCGGAAGCGGTCGCGATTATTACCGTGACAGCACTGGAAGGCGCCCGTGACGGCAAAACAGTGGAAGATGTGATGAAAGAAGCTGCCACCGTACTGACCAAAGCCGACGTGATGGAAGGGGTGGATGATTTAATCCCGAATGTGCAGGTTGAGGCGATTTTCACAGACGGCAGCCGTCTGGTGACGGTTCATAACCCAATCAAATAAACGTACAGCAAAAAGGTGAGGTTCTGATTATGAGCAATACAAAACAACCCACGCCGTTAGGCGGAGTCATTTTTGCGGATACCCCGATTGAATTTAATACCGGTAAGCCGGAAACCAAAATTAAAGTCCGTAACACCGGGGATCGCCCGATTCAGGTCGGTTCGCATTTTCATTTCTTTGAAGTGAACCATGCCCTGGAATTTGATCGCGAAGCGGCTTACGGCAAACGCCTGAATATTTCATCCACCACCGCAATCCGTTTTGAGCCGGGTGATGAAACTGAAGTTTCTCTTATTCCTTACGGCGGCAAACAGACAGTTTACGGGTTTAACAACCTGGTGGACGGCTGGGCCGGTAATAATGTGGCCACCAGCGAACGTCCGGCAAAAGCGATTGCTCTGAACGAAGCGATTGCCCGCGGTTTCAGCCATAAAGCAGAAGCGAAGAAGTAATTCTCCGTCCTGACACGATTTTCCGGCAGTGATGCACAGGCATCCTGAACGAAATAAGGAACACGTTATGCCACAGATTTCCAGACAAGAATATTGCGGCCTGTTCGGGCCGACCACCGGAGACAAAATCCGTCTTGGTGATACCGATCTCTATATCGAAATTGAAAAAGACTTACGCGGTTACGGCGAAGAATCTGTTTACGGCGGCGGGAAATCCCTCCGTGACGGGATGGGCGCGAACAACACGCTGACCAGCGACAACGGCGTGCTCGACCTGGTTATCACCAACGTCACTATCCTGGATGCCAAATTAGGCGTCATCAAAGCGGACGTGGGTGTGAAGGACGGTAAAATTGTCGGTATCGGCAAGAGCGGTAACCCGAACCTGCAGGACGGTATCACCCCGGGAATGGTTGCCGGGGTATCGACTGATGCTATCTCCGGTGAGCATCTGATCCTGACAGCGGCGGGTATCGATACCCACATTCACCTGATCTCACCACAGCAGGCTTATGCGGCGCTGTCCAACGGTGTCACCACCTTCTTCGGCGGCGGTATCGGGCCGACAGACGGCACCAACGGGACAACGGTTACCGCCGGTCCGTGGAACATCCGCGCGATGCTGCGTTCACTGGAAGGTTTACCGGTTAACGTCGGTATGCTCGGGAAAGGTAACTCTTTTGCCCGCGATCCGCTGGTTGAACAGATCATTGCCGGTGTTGCCGGTCTGAAAGTCCACGAAGACTGGGGTGCAACCTCCAACGCCATCCGTCATGCCCTGCGTGTGGCAGATGATTATGATATCCAGGTTGCGGTACATACTGACAGTCTGAACGAAGGCGGGTATGTGGAAGATACCATCGAAGCCTTTGAAGGCCGTACTATCCATACTTACCACACCGAAGGTGCGGGCGGTGGTCATGCGCCGGACATCATCAAAGTGGTCAGCCAGCCGAACGTGCTGCCGAGCTCCACTAACCCGACACTGCCGTACGGCATCAACAGCCAGGCAGAACTGTTCGACATGATCATGGTATGTCACAACCTGAACCCGAATGTCCCGGCTGACGTTTCCTTCGCGGAAAGCCGCGTGCGTCCGGAAACCATCGCAGCGGAAAACGTGCTGCATGATATGGGTGCTATCTCCATGTTCTCCAGTGACTCCCAGGCGATGGGCCGTGTCGGTGAGAACTGGCTGCGTGTGATCCAGACCGCTAACGCGATGAAAGCGGCACGCGGCAAGCTGCCGGAAGATGCGGCGGGTAACGATAACTTCCGTGTTCTGCGTTACGTGGCAAAAATCACCATCAACCCGGCGATTGCCCAGGGTATCAGCCATGTGCTCGGCTCAGTCGAAGTCGGCAAAATGGCGGACCTGGTCCTGTGGGATCCGCGTTTCTTCGGCGCGAAACCAAAACTGGTTATCAAAGGCGGCATGATCAACTGGGCAGCGATGGGTGACCCTAACGCCTCCCTGCCGACGCCGCAGCCGGTCTTCTATCGTCCGATGTTTGGTGCGATGGGTAAAACCCTGCAGGATACCTGTGTGACTTTCGTTTCCCAGGCAGCACTGGAAGATGGTGTGAAAGAGAAAGCCGGTCTGGAGCGTGAAGTTGTCGCGGTTCAGGGCATGCGCACCACCACCAAACGCGACCTGGTCCGTAACGGCGAAACCCCGGATATCGAAGTGGATCCGGAAACCTTCGCGGTGAAAGTTAACGGGGAACACGCGACCTGCCAGCCAATCTCGGTGGCGGCGATGAACCAGCGTTATTTCTTCGGCTGATTGACTTCCCCGGCGGGTGTTGTTCTGCCCGCCGGGCATAACAAAAAGGTAATTCCATGATCCTCATTGAGCACATTCTCGGCAACGTCAGAAAAGATCAGGCGTGGGCTGATAAAGCGAACGAAATGACGGTGGATATGCTGATCCTCGATCAGCGTGAAGCCCAGAAAAGCCGCTGCCGTAAACACACCCAAAACGGGCTGGATATCGGGATCGCGCTGGATCGCAACGTGCTGTTGTCTGACGGAGATGTGATCCACACCGACGACGCCACCAATACGATGGTTGTTGTCCAGATCGATCTGCGTGATGTCATGGTTGTTGATCTTAAACGTCTTCAGGGCAGCACGCCGGAAGAGCAGATCCGCATCAGTTTTGAACTGGGCCATGCGCTCGGTAACCAGCACTGGAAAGCCGTTATCAAAGAAAACAAGGTGTATGTCCCGCTGACCGTCAGTGAAAAAGTGATGGAATCGGTGATGCGCACCCACGGCTTCGGCAATGATACGTTTGCCTTCGTCAAAGGCGAAACCATTCTGCCGATCCTGACCAACTCAGAATCCCGTCTGCTGTTCGGCGGCGCGGAAGAGACAGATACTCACGTGCATGTGGCACATAACCACGGGCACTCACATTCACACGGCCACGATCACGGGCACAGCCATGATCATGACCACAGTCACGACCACGGCCATGATCATCACCACGATCACGACCATGACCACAAACACTGACAGACCGGAACGGGAGAACGTGTGATGAAAGCGGCTGATCTTATCCGGATCATGCAGTTTGGTGATTCGGCACTTCCCGTCGGCGCCTTTACTTTCTCAAACGGTGTGGAATCGGCGATTCAGACGGGTGTGGTACATGATGCCGAAACCCTGAAAGGCTTTGTCCGCACCGCGCTGAAACAGGCGGCGAGCGGTGACGGTATTGCTGTTGTCGCGGCACACCGCGCAGTGCTTGCCGGTGATAACGACGCCATTCTGCGGGTCGACCGGGCGGTGAATAACCGCAAACTGAATGAAGAAGCCCGCCTGATGGCAACGCGGATGGGGAAAAAACTGGCGGAAATTTCTGTCCATATTTTTGACGATCCGCTCGTGGCATGGTGGCTGGCACAGATTAAAAGCGGGGACACCCCGGGCACCCAGCCTGTCACTCAGGCTATTGTGATGGCGGTACAGGGTATCGGCGAACGCGAAGTGGTGGTTATGCATCAGTACGGGATCGCAATGACGATCCTCAGCGCCGCCATGCGCCTGATGCGGATCACGCACTTTGAAACACAGCACATTTTATTTGAGCTGAACAACGACATTGAAACCTTCTGCGATATTGCAGCCTGCGGCGACATTGAACAGATGTCTTCCTATGTGCCGGTGATCGACGTCCTTGCGGCAGTTCATACCAAATCTTTTGTCCGCCTGTTTATGAACTGACAGGCGGCTGACTTATTTTCCGGGAGTATATTGATGAAAAAAATGACACGGATCGGCATCGGCGGCCCTGTTGGTTCAGGTAAAACGGCGATTATTGAAGTGATCACCCCGATCCTGATCGAACGCGGGATCAAGCCGTTAATCATCACCAATGACATCGTGACCACCGAAGATGCGAAGCAGGTCAAACGCACCCTGAAAGGGATCCTCGACGAAGAGAAAATCCTCGGCGTTGAAACCGGTGCCTGCCCGCACACTGCCGTACGCGAAGACCCGAGTATGAACATTGCAGCCGTGGAAGATATGGAAGAGCGTTTCCCGGACAGCGACGTCATCATGATTGAAAGCGGCGGCGATAACCTGACGCTGACCTTCAGCCCGGCACTCGCTGACTTCTACATCTATGTTATCGATGTGGCGGAAGGGGAAAAAATCCCGCGTAAAAACGGCCCGGGCCTGGTGCAGGCGGATATCCTGGTGATCAACAAAATCGACCTCGCACCGTACGTCGGTGCCAGCCTGGAAGTGATGGAAAGTGACACCAAAGTAGTGCGTGGCAACCGTCCGTATGTCATGACCAACTGCAAAACCGGCGAAGGCGTGGTGGAGCTGGTGGATATGATCATGGATAAATTCCTGTTCACCCACCAGGCGGGAGCAAAAGCATGACACAACTGAGGGCTGAGATCGCGGGGACGCCGACACGTCTCCGGGCTCATCTCTTAGGGGAAAAGGCGCCGGAAATGGCGCCTTACCAGGATGAGCCAAAGCAGATGCAAAGTGGTGCCATCGGGAAAAGCGGCTATCTGAAACTGCGGTTTGCCAAACGGGAATACCGCAGTGAAATGGTGGAAATGGAGCGCCGTGTGCCTTCTCTGGTGCAGCGCGCGCTGTACTGGGATGAAATGATGCCGCAGATGCCGTGTGTCACTATGATTTCCACCTCCGGCTGCCTGTTACAGGGCGACCGCCAGGCGCTGGATCTGATTGTGGAAGAGGGGGCGTGCGCCCATGTCACCACACAGTCCGCCACCAAAATTCACATGATGGAGGCGAACTACGCCACACAGTACCAGAATGTGGTGGTGGAAGCCGGTGGTTATCTGGAGTTTATGCCGGATCCGATTATCCCGCACCGTAATGCCCGTTTTTTAACGGACACTCAGATCACGGTTGATCCGACAGCAACGGTGATCTATTCCGAGATCCTGATGTCGGGGCGGAAATATCACCATCCGGACGAACAGTTCGGGTTTGATATTTTTTCCTCAAAGATCCGGGCGCAGGACAATGAGGGAAAAGAATTATTTGTTGAAAAATACATTCTGGAACCGAAAAAAGAAGCACTGAATGTGGTCGGCGTGATGGGGGGTTTTGATGTTTTCGGTAACGTGATTTTACTGACACCGAAAGAGCATCATGCCCGTATCCTGGAGCGTCTGGAAGCCCGTTATGACACGGATGAAGAGGTTGCATTCGGGGCGACGCAGTTGCCGAACGAGTGCGGTCTGGTCTTCAAAGTGCTGGGAATCGACAGCCCGAAAACCAAAGAGGCTGTCCGTTATTTCTGGCAAATCGCCCGGGAAGAGATCCTCGGCATCACATTGCAGAAACCGTTCCTGTGGCGCTGATGCGCTGCAGGATGACACCGGTGGTTACTCAGGGGACTGGTTATTATCAGCATAATCAGTCCCTTTGTCCGGTTTACCTTCAGGGGAAAGACGATGGCAACTTCAACAGTCAGTCAGAACGGCTGGAATAAACTGGCCGGATCCAATCCTGTCATACATTTTATTGATATCACGCTGCGTGGTTGTGCGCAGGTGATGTTTCAGAACAACCCGCTGACCGGGCTGTTCTTTTTCGCCGCTATTTTTATCGGTGCATACAGTGAAGGCATTCCGGCGGTCGGCTGGGGCTGTCTGCTCGGTACCGTGGTGTCCACGCTGACGGCGTATGTCAGCAAAATGGATGTCACTTCACTGCGTGCCGGGCTGTACGGCTATAACGGCTGCCTGGTCGGTGTGGCGCTGCCGACCTTCCTGGATAACACACCGTTTATGTGGGCGGCCATTGTGCTCGGCAGTATCGTGGCGGTGATCGCCACCATCTCACTGACCGATTTCCTGAAAAACTGGAAAGTTGCTGCGCTGACCGCGCCTTTCGTGCTGGTGACCTGGACTATCCTGCTGGCCAGTTACAGTTTCTTCGGTATCAAAGGCGTCAGTCTGCCGGGGCCGGCACTGCCGGATCAGTATGTGGCACCGATCGCCGGGATCCCGTATTCCGATCTGATCCCGGATATTTTTCGTGGTGTGTCAGAGGTCTTTCTGCTGAGCAGCATTACCGTGGGGATCCTGTTTGTGATCGGTCTGGCAGTCAGTTCTGTGTGGGCGGCGGTCTTTGCGGTCTTTGGCTCACTGCTGGCTTTTGGTGTGGCATCTTTCCTGAAAGCAGACTTCGGTAGTGTGCATACCGGGCTGTATTCATTCAGCGCCGTGTTAACTGCGATCGCGCTGGGTTCCACATTTAATAAACCGAGCTTCAAAGTGCTGGTGTATACCGTAGTGGGTGTGATTTTTACGGTGTTTGTCCAGGGCGCGCTGGATGTGGTGGTCTCGCCGTTCGGTATTCCGACACTGACCATGCCGTTCGTTCTGGCCTCCTGGCTGTTCCTGGTGCCGAATCAGGACATCATGCCGGAACACCGTCAGTAAAAGGGGAGAAATATGCAGAGTAATCTACTGAAGACAGGGTTACATAAATTACTGAGTCTGCGGGTGATCCTGTCGGTGCTGCTGTTTATTGACGGGGTGATGATCCTGTCGCCGGTGCTGTTTTCCTATACCGGGGATATTGCCTGGCAGGACGGCGGTTTCACCGCGTGGTTACAGTCGCTCGGGTTTATAAAACTGCTGGATATTCCCCGCTTTATGCTGGGGTTACTGCTGGCACTGCTGGCGCTGCTGATGCTGACCGGCGCACGCATCGCCTGGCTGTTCTCCCTGTTTATCCTGCTCACGATGGTACTGATGGATCTGGGGCTGGCCCGGGAATACTCACTGCAGGGGTTGTTCTCGCTGGCGCTGCTGATTGCGTCCGGCTGCCTGTGGCGGCAGTTCCCGCATCACAGCCTGACCAGTGCCGGCGTGGTGGCGGTCAGCAGTATTATCCTGCTGGTGGTCTATTCCGTCTTCGGCACCCTGTATCTCGGCAATGAGTTCCAGCCGCATGTCACGGATATCTCAGCTGCCTTCTACTTTGCCCTGGTCTGTATGACCACGGTCGGCTTCGGGGACATCATCCCGATCAGCGTGGAAGCGCGGATGTTTACCCTGACGGTGGTGGTGTTCGGTATCACGATTTTCACCACATCCATTGTGTACATTGTGGGTGTCGTCCTGCGCGGCACACGCGAGATTGTCAAAAAGAGGTTGTTACACATGAAAGAGCATTATGTTGTTATCGGCGCGAATCCGCTGGCGGTCAATATCTATAAAGGACTGAAAAAACGCGGTTTGCAGGTGGTGGTGATCTGTTCTGATGAGGACAAAAAGCACTTCCCTGACGGCACCGTGACCGTGGCCGGTGACAGTGCCGATGCCGTGACCCTGAATGAAGCTAATGTCAAAGATGCCCGTTGCGTGATGGCCATCGGTGATAACGACGCGGACAACACCTTTGCGCTGCTGGCGGTGAAACAGCTGGCCGGTGAAGGCGTGAAAACCGTGACTGTGGTGAATCAGGAAGAGAACAGCGACAAAATGCGCCTGCTGCATGCGGATATGACCTTCTCCCTGTCACAGCTCGGCAGTGAAGTGCTGATGAAAATGCTGTGCGGCGAGAACATCAATAACAGTGTTATGGCTGACATCTTATTAGCCAAAGCGCCATAAGCAGGGCCGGTTGTGAAGCATAAAGAAAAAAAAATAAATCTGAGCCACGGGATCTCTCGGGCTCAGTCATTCTTCTATTCCCGGTTTAAACAGCTGCACGGCATCCGCATTGCGCTGGCGTTTACACTGACGTTTCTGGTATTCCGGGAATTACACAGCGATAAGCTCGATTATATCATTATGACACTTATCTCTATCCTGATGCCGATGCCGTACTGGGGAAATGTGCTGATCCGCTCTATGCAGCGCACCCTCGGCACCGTTATCGGCTCACTGATCGGGATGTTGCTGCTGTACACGGAAACCCACTCTTTCCCGCTGATGCTGGCGCTGGCGACTATTGCGATGTTTGTCTGCGGCCTGATCGCGCTGGGTAAAAACATGTATGTCGGGATGCTGATCGGGATGACCATCAGTATCGTTGCCACCGCACCGGTCGGGGATATGGACTCTGCGCTGATCCGTTCGGCGCAGACGGTGGGCGGCTCGATTCTGGCACTGGTGTTCTCGGCGATTCTGCCGCTGAAAGGGTTTGTGTTCTGGCGGATGAATATCAGCACTATTCTGCGCGATATTGCCAGATTATATGATGAGCACATCATGAAACTGAGCAGTACCGACCCGGAGCGATGGGATAATCAGCTGAAAGACACGTTATCCACACTGCTGACCTGTAATACCTACATTGCACCGGCTGTCAAAGAAACCCATGTTCCGGCTGCCACCTTTACGGCCATTCACGGGCGCATCCGGCGGCTGGTGGCGATACTGGAACTGCTGACCGATACCTTCAGTAAAAACTACTTCGCTCATGCGCTGAACACCGAAAATCCCTACATTGTGCAGTTGCAGAAAAGCAACAGTGAGATCATGAAACTGCTCTCTGATATCTTTGTGCAGGGGAAAGACGATGACACCATGGATAAGCTCCAGGCACTGCGTGCCAGCACACATGAGCTGCATCAGAAGATCAATGCACAGCCGGAAAGTAACTCGGCGGATGCCATGATGGTCGGGATGAGTGTGGAAGTAATCAAGCTGCTGGATGAAGTGTGCGGGCTGGTTCAGATTGACATTTTAAAGAAATGCGCATAAACACAGAAATATTGAAACAAAAATGACGTAAGGTTTTTCTATGTTAAATGTGATCCTCAGCATTTCCGCAGGATCAGTACTCGGCGGCCTCGGCCGCTGGGTGTTGAGTAATAAATTCAACCCGGTGCTGGCAATGATGCCGCTGGGGACGTATCTCGCTAATATTATTGCCGGTTATATTATCGGGCTGGCGGTGGCGTTTTTCTCTTCTCACCCGACACTTCCGGCGGAATGGCGGCTGTTTATTGTCACCGGTTTCTGCGGCGCGTTATCGACATTCTCGACTTTTTCACTCGAGATTGTGCAGGCTTTCCAGGCCGGGCGCATCCACCACGGTATGGCAGAAATCGCCCTGCATGTACTCAGCTCCCTGCTGATGACCTGGCTCGGCCTGCTGACCTGGCAGGTTTTGCAGCACCGGTAGAAAAAGGGGAAATTATTCCCCTTTTTCTTTCTCTTCCGTTTTCTTCCCCGGCTTTTCATCTTCATTTTTCAGATTGGCGGTCAGCAGATACAGGGATTGCTGCCAGCGGCTAGGGGTCAGCTGCAGCAGATTGTTGGCGAGCACAAAGCCGATACCGAGGGCGAGAAGTAACATCACCCGCAGCAGGTTGGTGGTGTTATCCACCTGGGTGGATTCCGTGGCCAGACGGTGGGTATCGATGGTCAGGCGCAGAAAGCCTTTCGGGCCTTTTTTTCCGGGGATGGCGGCGACAATCTGATGATTAAAATAACTGCCGGCTTTTTGTCCGTCCAGCGCCAGCCGGTCGCGGACAGTGATACTCTCGCCGCTGCCGGCTATCTGTACCCCGTCATCCTGATATACTGTGGCATCGAGAATACGGCTGTTGGTGGTCAGCTGCGCTAAATTTGCCGTAATTTGTTTCTTATTGAGCACTTTCCCGTTATCGTCTATAGCATCGGAAAGGTTAAACGCCACCTGTTGTGCCAGCGAATAGGCCAGTTCATTAAACTGATCCATTGACGACTGCTGGTGGACGCGGCTGAAATAAGACACACCCTGTAACAGACACACCATCAGGGCGAGACAAATCAGAATAATGGCTGTTTTATGCAGCCGGAATGTTAACTTCGTTTTGGCCATTGTTTATCCGTTTTTCCGTTGTCGCCACCATATTGCCAGAAGCGGAAATTTTTATCTGCTACCATCATGAATATTATCAGGGATTATAGGAGTATCTGTTGATGTCGACGAGTCTGACCTACTGTTATTTGCCGAATGAAATCCATAAGTGGCCGGGCCTTCCTCTTTCCCTGAGCGGTGATGAAGTGATGCCGCTGGACTACCGGGCGGGTGACAGCGGCTGGCTGCTGTACGGACGCGGGCTGGATAAGGCGCGGATCAGCGATTTCCAGCACCGTCTGGGTGCGGCAATTGTGGTGGTCTCGTCATGGCGGATTGATGACTATCAGGTGGTGCGGATTGCGGGCAGTCTGACCGGGCGCATCAAGCGGGTGGCGGATGAGTTTCAGATGGATGTCGTGCCGCTGGGTAATATCCCGAAACTGCGCTCCCCCGGATTACTGATGATGGATATGGATTCCACTGCGATCCAAATCGAATGTATCGATGAAATCGCCAGATTAGCCGGCGTCGGTGATGAAGTCGCGGAGGTGACGGAAAGAGCGATGCAGGGCGAACTGGATTTCAGCGAAAGCCTGAAAGCGCGTGTCGGCCTGCTGGCCGGGGCGGATGCCGCCATTTTACAGCAGGTGCTGGATACGCTGCCGCTGATGCCGGGGCTGACCAGCCTGGTGCGTAAACTCCAGGCGATGGACTGGCATGTCGCGATTGCTTCCGGCGGATTTACTTTCTACGCCAATCATTTAAAAGATTCTCTGCGCCTGATTGCCGTCTATGCCAATCAGCTGGAAATCAAAGACGGCAAACTGACCGGCAAAGTCAAAGGTCCGGTGGTGGATGCCAAATACAAAGCGCAGGCGCTGGTGAAACTGGCGGAATTTCTCAATATTCCTTTAGAGCAGACCGTGGCGATCGGTGATGGTGCCAATGACCTGAAAATGCTGAAAAAAGCCGGTCTCGGCATTGCCTTCCACGCCAAACCGAAAGTGTATGCACGGGCAAAAGTGGCTATCCGCCATGCCGACCTGATGGGGGTGATGTGCACCCTCAGTGGTGGTCTGAAACACGAAGAACGTTAATTTATCAGTTATTACGGGGTCACGAGTGGCAAAACCAGCAAAACGCGCCTTTGTCTGTAACGAGTGCGGGGCGGATTATCCCCGCTGGCAGGGGCAGTGCACCGCGTGTCAGGCGTGGAATACCATCACGGAAGTCCGGCTGGCTTCTGTCTCATCGTCTGCGGCACGCAATGATCGCCTCAGCGGCTATGCGGGGCAGAGCGGTGTCAGCAAAGTACAGAAGCTGTCGGAAATCAGTCTTGAGGAA
Organism: Morganella sp. HSTU-ASny43; assembly: GCF_022819185.1. Taxonomy (NCBI): domain Bacteria; kingdom Pseudomonadati; phylum Pseudomonadota; class Gammaproteobacteria; order Enterobacterales; family Morganellaceae; genus Morganella; species Morganella sp. HSTU-ASny43. The sequence continues at coordinate 113,766 of NZ_WSPG01000005.1, read as the reverse complement.
CTGCCGCGTTTCTCCACCGGTTTCAAAGAATTTGACCGTGTGCTGGGCGGCGGCGTGGTACCGGGCAGTGCCATTCTGATCGGCGGTAACCCGGGCGCCGGGAAAAGTACCCTGCTGTTACAGACCATGTGCCAGCTCGCCGCACAGATGAAAACCCTGTATGTCACGGGGGAGGAATCCTTACAGCAGGTGGCGATGCGGGCGCACCGCCTCGGGCTGCCGATGGACAATCTCAATATGCTGTCGGAAACGGCGATTGAGCAGATTTGCCTGATCGCAGAGCAGGAACAGCCGAAGCTGATGGTGATTGACTCCATCCAGGTGATGCACATGGCGGATATTCAGTCTTCGCCGGGCAGTGTGGCACAGGTACGCGAAACAGCTGCCTATCTGACCCGCTTTGCCAAAACCCGGGGTGTGGCGATCATTATGGTCGGCCACGTCACCAAAGACGGCTCTCTGGCAGGACCGAAGGTACTCGAGCACTGTATTGACTGCTCGGTCATGCTCGACGGCGAGGCCGATTCCCGTTTCCGCACACTGCGCAGCCATAAAAACCGCTTTGGTGCGGTGAATGAGCTGGGTGTGTTTGCCATGACGGAGCAGGGGCTGCGCGAGGTGAGCAACCCGTCCGCCATTTTCCTGAGCCGCGGGGATGAAATCACGTCCGGCAGTTCGGTGATGGTGGTCTGGGAAGGCACACGTCCGCTGCTGGTGGAAATCCAGGCGCTGGTGGATCACTCCATGATGTCGAATCCGCGCCGTGTGGCGGTCGGGCTGGAGCAGAACCGGCTGGCTATCCTGCTGGCGGTACTGCATCGTCACGGCGGATTGCAGATGTCGGATCAGGATGTGTTCGTCAACGTGGTCGGCGGGGTGAAAGTCACCGAAACCAGTGCGGATCTGGCGCTGCTGCTCTCGCTGGTCTCCAGTTTCCGTGACCGGCCGATCCCGCGTGATGTGGTGATCTTCGGTGAAGTCGGGCTGGCGGGGGAGATCCGTCCGGTGCCGAGCGGCCAGGAGCGGATCTCGGAAGCGGCCAAACACGGTTTTAAACGGGCGATTGTGCCGAATGCCAACCGCCCGAAAAACCCGCCACCGGGTATGCAGGTGTTCGGGGTGAAAAAACTGTCGGATGCCCTGTCTGTGCTGGATGAACTGGAATAAGTGAGGCAGAGAATGACCGATTTTTCCTATCTGAAACAAGCCATTAAACAGGCGGGTGTCACACTCCAGCAACTGGCGGATCAATGCGGGGTGACCAAAGGGTATCTCAGCCAGCTGATTAACAACAAAATCAAAAGTCCCGGCGGCCAGAAGCTGGCCGGACTGCACAGTGCGCTGGGGCTCGATTACCCGCTGAAGCAGAAAATTACCGGGGTGGTGTTCGGGAAATTTTACCCGCTGCACACCGGCCATATTTACCTGATCCAGCGGGCGTGCAGCCAGGTGGATGAGCTGCATGTGATCCTCTGTCACGACGAACCGCGTGATAAAGCGTTGTTTATCAACAGTTCGATGTCTCAGCAGCCGACCGTCAGTGATCGCCTGCGCTGGCTTCTGCAAACGTTTAAATATCAGAAAAATATCCGCATTCACTCATTTGATGAGCACGCTTATGATCCGTATCCGCACGGCTGGGAACACTGGAGTCAGGGGGTGTGTCAGTTTATGCGGGAAAAAGGGATCACGCCGGATTTTATCTATTCAGGCGAAAAAGCGGATGTGCCGCGTTACCGTGAATCGTTCGGCATTGAAACAGTGCTTATCGACCCGGAACGTACCTTTATGAATATCAGCGGGCGGCAGATCCGTCAGGCGCCGTTCCGCTACTGGGACTACATTCCGACAGAGGTCAAACCCTTCTTTGTGCGCACTGTGGCGGTGCTCGGCGGGGAATCCAGCGGTAAATCCACCCTCGTCAATAAACTGGCGAATATGTTCAATACCACCAGTGCCTGGGAATACGGACGCGATTATGTGTTTTCCCACCTGGGCGGTGATGAAATGGCGCTGCAATATTCCGACTATGACAAAATCGCGCTGGGTCATGCTCAGTATATTGATTTTGCAGTAAAATATGCCAATAAAGTTGCGTTTGTGGATACGGATTTTGTCACGACCCAGGCTTTCTGCAAACGGTATGAGGGTAAAGAGCATCCGTTTGTGCAGGCACTGATTGCGGAGTACCGCTTTGACCTGGTGATCCTGCTGGAAAATAACACGCCGTGGGTGGCTGACGGACTGCGCAGCCTCGGCAGTGACAATGACCGCAAAGCGTTTCAGGATCTGCTGATCGATATGCTGCGGGAAAACGGCATTAAGTTTGTCCATGTGACATCGGCGGATTACGATACCCGTTTTCTCGAGTGCGTCGAGCTGGTTCAGCGTCTGCTGATGCTGGATACCCCTGAAATTCGTGACGGGGATCAGCAAAAATAAAGAATGTTGTGAGAATCGAAAAATAATCAGGTAATTTCCGTGAGAAATTATTTTTCTCTTCTATACTGAAAGAACAAGGACAACACACAGCGTCCGACAGAATTCAGGGCAACAAAGGGAGGAAAGATGAAGAGTAAAGGATCCCTTTACTGATGGTGTTAACTGATTGATTTATTTGTCAGTTTCAAGTGTTATGAAAGCGGTAAGTATGAAGTAGTAAGTCAGCTTCGGTTGTACCTTAAGTACCAGGTTCAATGTAATACCCGTAACAAAAGACACTCTTTTATCCATCCATCCAACCAAAAAATGCCGCGCGGTCCCTCACCACGCGGCATTTTCCGTTATATGGCCTATTTGGTCATACGTTTGTACTTGATGCGGTGCGGCTCCAGTGCGGCCTCGCCGAGAGTCCGTTTCTTGTAATCTTCATATTCACTGAAGTTACCTTCGAAGAACTCCACTTTGCCCTCATCCTGATAGTCGATGATATGGGTGGCGATACGGTCAAGGAACCAGCGGTCATGGGAAATGACCATGGCGCAGCCCGGGAATTCCAGCAGGGCGTTTTCCAGTGCACGCAGGGTTTCGATATCCAGGTCGTTGGTTGGTTCATCGAGCAGCAGCATGTTGCCGCCGACCTGCAGCAGTTTGGCCAGATGCAGACGGCCGCGCTCACCACCGGATAACTCACCGACACGTTTGCCCTGGTCAACGCCTTTGAAGTTAAAGCGTCCGACATAAGCACGGCTCGGGATCTCAGTGGTGCCGATACGCATGATATCCTGCCCGCCGGACACTTCTTCCCAGACGGTTTTCTTATCATCCATGGCATCACGGAACTGATCAACAGACGCGATAGTCACGGTATCACCGAGAGTGATAGTACCGGAATCCGGCTGTTCTTTGCCGCTGATCATACGGAACAGGGTGGATTTACCCGCGCCGTTCGGCCCGATAATCCCGACAATCGCCCCTTTCGGCAGCGAGAAACTCAGGTTATCGATCAGGGTACGGCCATCATAGGATTTGGTCAGGTTTTCCACTTCCAGAACTTTGTCACCCAGACGCGGGCCAGGCGGAATAAAGAGTTCGTTGGTCTCATTACGTTTCTGGTACTCGACGCTGTTCAGTTCCTCAAAGCGGGCCAGACGGGCCTTGCCTTTGGATTGACGACCCTTCGGATTCTGACGGATCCACTCCAGCTCTTTCTCGATAGACTTGCGGCGGGCAGCTTCAGAAGACGCTTCCTGTGCCAGACGGGCATCTTTCTGCTCCAGCCAGCTGGAGTAGTTTCCTTCCCACGGAATACCTTCACCGCGGTCAAGTTCGAGGATCCAGCCGGCGACGTTATCAAGGAAGTAACGGTCGTGGGTGATTGCCACAACGGTACCTTCGTAGTCGTGCAGGAAGCGTTCCAGCCAGGCGACAGATTCCGCATCCAGGTGGTTGGTCGGTTCGTCGAGCAGCAGCATATCCGGTTTTTCCAGCAGCAGGCGGCAGATAGCCACACGGCGGCGCTCACCCCCGGACAGATTACCGATTTTGGCATCCCAGGCCGGTAAACGCAGGGCATCTGCCGCACGTTCCAGCTGGTTATCCAGATTATGACCGTCATGAGACTGGATAATCGCTTCCAGCTCACCCTGCTCTTTGGCGAGTTTGTCAAAATCCGCATCCGGATCGGCGTACAGCGCGTACACTTCATCCAGACGGGTCAGGGCATTTTTCACTTCCGCAACCGCTTCTTCAACCGCTTCACGGACAGTGTGTTCCGGATTCAGTTTCGGTTCCTGCGGCAGATAGCCGATGTTCAGGCCGGGCTGCGGACGTGCTTCGCCCTCAATATCGGTATCCACACCTGCCATGATGCGCAGCAGGGTTGATTTACCGGCACCATTCAGGCCGAGAACACCGATTTTGGCGCCCGGGAAGAAACTCAGAGAGATATCTTTCAGTATATGACGCTTCGGCGGCACAATTTTGCCGACACGGTGCATCGAATAAACGTATTGAGCCAATGTAGTCTACCTTTTTTCGTTGATGGGGCATCTGCGGGGCATTATGACTAAGTTTTACGTTTAGTTAAAGCCACTCCGGTGTCAGTATTGCCCGGTTGCCGGCAGTGACCGGCGGGTACAGCAGATTCCCCATTCTAACACCGGCCTGCGTTATTCTCACGGTGATCGTGCCGTCGCCGGGATCCGTATCATGATGAACCCGGGGCCGGTGTGCTAACGGCCGCTGTAACCGGCCTCATAAGCAGCAATAATATTGTCTGTCAGCATTTTTTTCTGCCGGTCCGTGCGGTCACTTTCATTTACTTTCTCAGTATGTACTTTTGGTGAAATAAACTGTGTTGTCCCGGTCATACGGCTCAAAAATTCGTTACTTCTGAAATAACTAATTCGCTCTTTATATTGTTGCGGTGTTATTCCGTCTTTTTTATCTTTTATACCGGCATCATAGAATTGTTTAAAAAACGGCGTCATAAGTTTAACGGAGCCATTTATATGAGTCTGAAAGTTAGGGTCAGAATCCTGCGCGGCCTGCTGGTAGACATAGTGTCGGGTGATTTTCTCATAGGCGGTCTGCTGTGATGCACATGCTGTCAGAGCAAATAATGCAGAGATGATTATTATGTTTTTTATATTATTCATAATGTATTACGTCCTTTACGGTTATCAGTAAACCGGATGTGGTGTAAAAATATGAGAATATTTTTAATGGAAACCGGAAATACAGCAAGTGATGTACATCATATATTTTATGATTTCTGTCTGTAATCTGGAAAATAAAAATACTTCAAAAATATAACTATCTGATTAATTAAAATAGCGTGTTTATCCCGGAGCAAGGGGTAAAAAAAAGACGACCGGAGTCGTCTGAAATGTGTTCACTACTTATAGAGTTATTGGTAGTGCTCAGGATCCCGCTTACGGCGGTAGCCGGTTTCCTGAAGTGTTATCATTATAATTTTAAATTTAACTTTACTATATAGTAAGAATGATGAGTGCACCAGACGATATCACTGCATCCTGTTTAATAAACCATCATTTACGGTAAAGGGAATGCACAATAAGAATAATCAGACATATATTCTGAATAATATAATTTCCGGTATCTGGTTATGCGGTACAACGGTATGATTTGTGTCTGCGTGACAGGGCACTTACACTGTGTATCAGGGTCTGAGGTATTGTGCAGATAAACGGTAATGAAGGAGACAGGAGCAGATCATGAGGAAATGTATATGGCCGGGCGTGGCAGCCCTCAGCATGCTGATGTTTTCAGCACTGGCGTCAGCGGATTCACTGAGTGAGCAGCGTCAGCGCTATCAGGATGTCAAATCTGCCTGGGATGCCAATAATATGGCGGAAGTGGAACGCCTGATGCCGTCACTGCGGGACTATCCGCTCTATCCTTATCTGGAATACCGTGAGCTGACACAGGACATGAGCCTGCTGACAGCAGGTCAGGTGAAAAATTTTACGGATACCCATCTGAATCTGCCGTCAGCGGCAAGTCTGAAAAATAAATTTATCAGTGAGCTGGCCAAACGTAATGACTGGCAGGGGCTGGTCAGCTACAGCACGACTGTACCAAAACCGGTCAGTGCGAAGTGTGACTATTACTATGCCAACTGGCAGACCGGAAACCGTCAGGTGGCGCTGGACGGGGCGAAATCAGTCTGGCTGGCGGGAAATTCCCTGCCGTCCTCCTGCGATAAGTTATTTGATGTCTGGGATCAGTCCGGCGGACTGACACCGGAACGTGTTCTTGAACGCATCAGCCTGGCGCTGAAAAACGGCAACACCTCTCTGGTCAGTTATCTGGCAAAACGCCTGCCTGCCTCTTATCAGACCATCAGCAATGGTGTGATTAACTTACAGAAAAACCCGGCATCGGTGGTGACATTTGCCCAATTGAGCCCGACGGATTTCACCCGTCAGGCCACAATTTCCGCTTTCTCCGCTTATGCCCGCAAATCACCGGATGCGGCACGGGCTGACCTGAACAGTGTGGCGCGCGCCCAGAAAATGAATGACAGCGAGCGTCAGCAACTGAAAGATGCTGTCGCGTGGCAGTATATGGGGAGCGACGTGACAGATGAGCAGGCTGCCTGGCGTGATGAGGTGATTCAGGAAACCGATTCTGTCACCCTGCGCGAGCGCCGTGTGCGTCTGGCGCTGAGTAACGCGGATGACCGTGATCTGGATCGCTGGCTGACCCGGTTACCGGCGGATGCTCAGCAGAAAGAGGAATGGCAGTACTGGCGCGCCGTATTGCTGGAAAAAGGCGGCAATAAAGCGGCAGCAGATGCCATTCTGGAAAAAATCACTCAGGGTCGCGGGTTCTATCCGATGGTGGCGGCACAGCGTCTGGGTAAACCGTATATCATGATGATCAATGCGGCGGATAAACCGGACAACAGCATCAGCAATCTGCCGGAAATTCAGCGTATCCGTGAGCTGCTGTACTGGCAGATGGAAGGGCTGGCCCGCACCGAGTGGCTGAATCTGGTGGACAGCCAGACACCGGCGCGCAAAGCACAGCTGGCGCGTTATGCGCTGGAGCAGGGCTGGGCGGATCTGAGTGTGCAGGCGACGATCAACGGCAAGCTGTGGGATCATCTGGAAGAGCGCTTCCCGCTGGCCTGGCAGAGTGAGTTTGATGAGTTCACTCAGAATAAAAATATCAGCAAAAGCTATGCGATGGCGATAGCCCGTCAGGAAAGTGCCTGGAACCCGCAGGCGCGTTCGCCGGTCGGCGCAACGGGGCTGATGCAGCTGATGCCGGCAACGGCAACCCAGACGGTCCGCGACAATGGTATTGCGGATTACAGCAATAGTGCGCAGCTGGTTAATCCGCGCAAAAATATTGAGATAGGCACCGCGTATCTCAACGGCGTGTATAACCAGTTCGGTCAGAACCGGATCCTGGCGAGTGCCGCGTATAACGCAGGCCCGAACCGTGTGACCCGCTGGCTGAGCAACAGCGGCGGACGGCTCGATGCGGTTGCCTTCGTGGAAACTATTCCGTTTGCGGAAACCCGGGGTTATGTGAAGAATGTGCTGGCGTTTGATGTCTTTTATCAGAACTTCCTGAAAGGGCAGCGCCCGGCGGATGTGCTGACACCTTCCGAACAATCAATGCGTTACTGATCATCCCCCTCCGGCCCGGTTCAGCAGAAGACAGCTGTACCGGGCTTGTGTTATCCTAGGTGTACTAGTTAACGGGTACTTTTTGTACTCCCGATCCTATGGGGTGACATATGACGACAGACCAACTTCAGGACAGCGACTGGCAGCGCTTTGTCAGCCTGCTGCGCAATGCCTATTCACAGGATATTGAATCCCACCTTTTTCAGCTGCTTTTTACCCCGGATGAGCGCACAGCGCTGGGCACACGCGTGCGGATCGTCGAGGAACTGCTGCGCGGTAAGATGAGTCAGCGTGAGCTGAAAAGTGAGCTGGGGGTCGGCATTGCGACCATCACCCGCGGCTCCAACAGCCTGAAATATGCCCCGGAAGAGGTGAAAGCATGGCTGGAGCAGGAACTCCTCAGCGGCAAAAAATAACTCAGCTGTTCTGCCGCCGGTATGTTGTCAGAGAAATACCTGTTTCCCGTCTGAAATAGCGGCACAGGTAGGACGGGTCATCAAAGTGCAGTTTATCTGCGATCTGCTCCACTGACAGCGTGCTGTAACGCAGGAGTGTCTTGATTTCAGGGATAACCCGGCGGTTGATCAGTGACTTGGGCGAGTGATTGAAAAACGTTCCGGTCAGCTGTGACAGATAAAACGGCGTGATATTTAACCGCCGTGCATAGTACTGCACATCCCTGTGTTCCCGGCTGTGGCGGCAGATAAGTTCCCAGAACTGCCAGCACAGCGTCTCTTTCCGGCTGTACTTCTGTATGGCGGCCGGGGCATCCGGCGGCATTCTTTCCGCTATCCGCAAAAACAGATTCTGTAAATGATTACGCTGCATGATATGCCGGTAAACCGGGCTGTTGCGGGTGATATCCTGCATTTGTGCCAGCCACATTGTCAGCAGCGATTTTTCTTCCGGCAGCGGAATGCAGCGGGGATATTCATGCAGAAACAGAAACAGCGGGTTCGGCAGGACATAGGCGATTTCGGCAGAGAAGGAGGCCGGGATCAGACAAAAAAACACACGGAATCCCCGTGAGCGCTTTTTCAGCAGCGCGATCGTATCTTCCGCCAGCACCAGAATATCCCCCGCCCGTACAGGCTGAGATTTAAAGTTCAGTGACATATGCGCGTATCCCGCCCGGCAGATCATCAGGGTGAGATACGCATTTCCGAAGGTCAGCGGTACGCCGTTGTGATCGGCCAGTGTGCTTTCCCCTGTCAGTAATGTGTCTGTTTCTTCCGTCAGCACCGGAATCTGATCTGTCAGTGTAATATCGTGAGTTGCCATTTTTGCCGTCCTGAAGCAGATATCAGAGGAAATTTATCACAATAGTTTTCAAAAGTACCGAAAGTGCGGAGGTTTGTTGCTTACCGCCGGTCTGCCGTCAGGCTACACTTCCCGTCATCACAGAGAGAGCCGCTGAGGCTGAATGTATAACTGAAGTAAGGTAAGCAGTATGAAATTAGAAACAGAACGTATGATTCTGCGCCCGTGGGCAGAAACCGATGCCGCCGATTTATATGAAGTGGCGAAAGATGACCGCGTCGGCCCGATTGCCGGCTGGCCGCCGCACAGTTGCGCTGAGGAAAGTGCCGATATTATCCGCACCGTTTTTAACCTTGATGAGGTCTATGCCACTGAACTGAAAGCGAACGGACGGGCTGTGGGCTGTATCGGGATCCTGATCGGTGAAAACAGCAACTTTGACATCAGTCAGCGGGAAGGGGAAATCGCCTACTGGATTGGTGTGCCGTACCAGGGACAGGGTCTGATCCCGGAAGCGGTCAGGGAAGTGATGCGCCATGCATTTGAAACACTGGAGCTGGATGCACTGTGGTGCGGCTATTTTGAAAACAATGAACAGTCACACCGCGCCCAGGCCAAATGCGGATTCCGTCATCATCATACCGAAGAGAATAAATTCAATCAGTTCCTGAATGATTACCGGACTGAACATATCAGCCGCATTACGCGGGAAGAGTGGCTGGCACAGCAGTAAATGTGCCGGGAAGGTCACCGGGCCGGTGAGTACCGGTCCGGTTTTTCAGATCAGGATTCTTTGGTGTTCAGGGATTTATAAATTTCATGCTGGATAGGCACCAGCGCCAGGATAATTGCCTGCTCATAGACACTGGTGCGGGTCAGCGCGCCGCCGGTGAAGAAACCGATCGCTCCGCCTTTCTGTTTGATATCTTCCACCCCGGTCAGGTCGGCCATTTCATCACCCAGTTCGCGGCCTTCGCGGATCCCCGCGAGAATTTTTTCCGGCAGCATCAGGCTGGCAGAACGGGATTCCCCGCGCAGCTGACGGTGCTCGATAACAATCCAGGCAAAGGTCATATCGCCTTCAATACCCGCCTCAACACCAACCCAAAAATCCGCTTCCGGTCTGACCTGACGGGCCGCATTGACGCGCTGGCGGGCACCGGTACGGGTTTCTGTGTTCCCGATAGGCTGCTGCGGCACACTGCTGTCCACATTGACATCTTCAATATCAAAATTGCCGTTACCCAGTACCACTTCAAAAGCGGAACGGATAGCCTGAATTTTGGCCGGATTAGTCGTTGCTGCGATAATATGAAACATGATAATTAAACTATCCACGTAATTATGTTTGCCGCAGTATAGCGAATATTGACGGCTTTCCGCAGATTTTTTTAGACGGTGCCGTGCGGTGAAAGAGTTTCAGGGATAAAGCGTGATCCCGGGAATGTTTTTACGGTATGGTAGCGGGGTAATCAGACTTTCACACAGTAAAAGCAGAGATTGATAGTTATGTCACAGGTATTTCTTGTCCGTCACGGCGAAACTGAATGGAACGTTCAGCGCCGTATCCAGGGTCATTCTGACAGCCCGTTAACACAAAGTGGTATCGATCAGGCGAAGCAGGTTGCCGCGCGTCTGAAAAATGAAGGGATCACCCATATTATTGCCAGTGATCTGGGCCGCACACAGCAGACCGCGAAACTGATCGCAGAAGCCTGCGGTTGTGAGATTATTGCGGATCCGCGTCTGCGTGAGCTCAATATGGGCGTGCTGGAAAAACGTCAGATCCATACCCTGACCGCAGAAGAAGAGGGCTGGCGTAAAAGTCTGCTTAACGGCGCGGAAGACGGGCGTATCCCGGAAGGGGAATCTCTCGCGGAGCTGGAAAGCCGGATGCGGGCGGCGCTGGAGAGCACGCTGGATCTGCCGGAGGGCAGCAAAGTTCTGCTGGTCAGTCACGGTATTGCGCTGGGATGCCTGATTGGCTCTGTGCTGGGGCTGCCGGCGTATGCGGAGCGCCGTCTGCGTCTGCGCAACTGTTCGTTATCCGTTCTGGAGTATCAGGAAAGCCCGTGGCTGGCGGATGGCTGGGTAGTTGAAACGGCCGGTGACACCACACATCTGAGTCTTCCGGCGCTGGATGAAGTGCAGCGCTGAGTAAACCGGTGAATCAGACACCGCCCGGGTGAACAAGACACCACCGGCGGCGGTGTTTGTTCTGCGGGAAGGCTGTTACTGCGCGTCACGTCTGACAGGAATGTAGTATTTAAATTCCTCGATGTGATGGCGCGGATCAGTCTCATCCACATCAGCCGCATCCGGATAGCGGATGTCGGTTCCCTTTCTCAGTTTATAGCTCTCAATATCGTAACCACGGCGGCGGGTGATCCCCAGTCGCGGCACACACTGGCCGTAAATCGTGAACAGGAATTCCTGCATCGCACCGCGGTAAGGAATGCCGCTGAAGGTGAAGCAGAGATATTCGCCACCGGGCATTTCCACCTCGTGAACATTTTCCTCAGTGGTAAAGGCAGCAAATTCCTTCGCCACGGCAGTGGTGTAATGGACTGTCTGCTCATCTTCTTTGTCCGGATTACGGGTAGTGCTGTAAAGCCCGTAAACATAGTCCGGGATAGTTTTCGCCACAGAAATATGATGCAGCCAGAACTCCTGGCGCATGTGGGTACACGCGGTTGCCCAGTCTTCCAGACGATGTGAACAGCTGTTCTCTATACCGGTGACTGTGCGCGGCGGCAGCGTGACAAACTCGTGCTCCGGCATCGGCACATCATCAAGCAGAATGGCGGAGCAGATTCCGTCAGAGCACCATTCGTCAAGACGGCGGTACAGCGCAGGTGTTTTATTAAACTGTTTCTTGAATGCGCGGGTAAAGGTTTGCTGTGAATCGAAACGATACTGTAATGCGATATCTAAAATAGGACGGGCAGTCAGCCGCAGTGCAATGGCTGCGCGTGACAAACGGCGGGCGCGGATGTAAGCGCCGATGGCCTCACCGGTAACGTCCTTGAACATACGTTGTAAATGCCACTTGGAGTAGCCTGCCTTCGCAGCGACGTTATCGAGGGAAAGTGGCTGATCTAAATGCTCATCTAACCAACGGAGTAAATCGCGAATGATGCTGGTCTGATCCATACATCTCCCTTATTGGATTGATGAAGTTCTGAAAGAGATATAACGAATTTATATTCTAACCTGAGTGATTATCAACGGGATAATCATTTACCAATTCTTACTTTTGGCCGGAAAAAATGTTTTAAGAACAGGGCGACTATCATAAACTGGTAACATGGATTATCTTTAAAATCATACAATTTTCAAATGATTTTCTTGGGCTATTAAGATTATGAATCAGACTCGCCGGTCTATACTGGGAATTATCACAGCTATTTCATTGAGTTCGTTATCCTTTTTGAGCCATGGTGAAGAAATCGGCTCTGTGGACACCGTGTTCAAAATTCTGGGGCCGGACCACAAGATTGTGGTGGAAGCCTTTGATGATCCGGATGTGGAAAATATCACCTGTTACCTGAGCCGGGCAAAAACCGGCGGGATCTCGGGTGGGCTGGGTCTGGCGGAGGATACATCTGATGCCGCGATTTCCTGTCAGCAGGTCGGGCCGGTCACAGTCAGTGATAAAGTGAAAAAAGGCCGCAAAGATAAAGGCCAGGTGGTGTTCCAGAAGCGGACATCCATGGTATTCAAGAAGTTACAGGTGGTTCGTTTCTATGATGAGAAGCGTCACGCGCTGATTTATCTGACCTATTCGGATAAAGTGGTCGACGGCTCGCCGAAGAATGCGCTGAGCGCGGTGCCGATCATTCCGTGGAACAAATAACCGGATAACAGCAACAACAAATCCCCGGTGGTGCCAGGCATCACCGGGGATTTCGTATATATGTTACCGCAGCGGAAGATTACTCTTCGAGATCGCCGCAGAACCGGTAACCTTCGCCGTGAATGGTGGCGATGATTTCCGGAGTATCCGGTGTGGACTCGAAATGCTTGCGGATACGGCGGATGGTGACATCCACTGTACGGTCATGCGGTTTCAGTTCACGGCCGGTCATTTTCTTCAGCAGTTCAGCGCGGGTCTGAATCTTGCCCGGATTCTCACAGAAGTGCAGCATTGCACGGAACTCACTGCGCGGCAGCTTGTACTGCTCGCCGGTTGGTCCGATTAATGAGCGGCTGTTGATATCCAGTTCCCAGCCGTTGAACTTGTAACTTTCCACACTGCGGCGCTCTTCGCTGCCACCGGCCAGATTCATGGTCCGTGACAGTAAGTTGCGTGCGCGGATAGTCAGTTCACGCGGGTTAAACGGCTTGGTGATGTAGTCATCAGCACCGATTTCCAGACCGAGGATTTTATCCACTTCATTATCACGGCCGGTTAAGAACATCAGTGCCACGTTTGCCTGTTCGCGGAGCTCACGCGCCAGCAACAGACCATTTTTTCCCGGGAGGTTGATGTCCATGATAACCAAATTGATATCATGGTCTGACAGCACATTGTGCATCTCTGCACCGTCAGTGGCTTCATGTACCACGTAACCCTCTGCTTCAAAAATACTTTTCAGGGTGTTACGGGTGACGATCTCATCTTCAACAATTAAAATATGCGGGGTTTGCATAGTCGCTACCTAAATTACTTAGAATAATAAGAAATCTGATTATCTGCCCGTGTAACCTGTGCCGGTATCGTTGTGGTTATGTCCGGCACATCACCACAGACAGAAAAAAATCTTGTTCAGACCGCATTTTAACAATCACTCAACTCAGAACGTAAGGAATTGAAACGATTCGTACCAATATTAGTCTATTAACACCAATATAACAGCAACCCAATCATTTACCATCCGGAAATCTAACCTTTGTTGATACATATCAAAATCAATTGTAGCACGTTAACACAATTTTCAATTGTTAATTGCCGGTTTTAATGATTGTCAAATAAATAGAAATACAATGTTAAGCATTATATCTGACTTGTCTGATTATTGTACATTTTTCTGCCGGGTAAACAGCGAAAAACGCAACCTGCATGATAAAAGTGAAAAAATACAGAAACTCCTGGTTCTGTAAAATTAAATGCCGGTTGATGAGATGATAACCGCGTTAATTTGCCGTAATTTCTTTTTATTCTGATATGTGATCAGATTCAAATTGTCTGATTCTGCGGGCAAATCTGAAGAATAATTTGACATCAACCTGCCTTTCCTTTAACCGTAATAGGGTTAACCAGACAAATGACAGACAGGAACCCCATGCGTAATCACAGCCTGACCATGATTATTATTACCACCACCACCATTACCACCGGCGGTGCGGGCTGACGCATATCTGAAATCACGAAAAAAGCCCGCACAATGACTGTGCGGGCTTTTTTTTTGGACTAAAAACGGCAGGAGCAGGTGACACATGCGTGTACTTAAATTTGGCGGCACATCCGTGGCAAACGCGGATCGTATACTGAACATCGCAGGAATCGCGGAGAAAAAACTCGCGCAGGGACAGCTCGCCATGGTGCTTTCCGCACCGGCGAAAATCACTAATTACTTAGTGGCGATGGTGGAGCAGACCGTCAGCGGGCAGGAAGCAAACACCCTGGTACACGATGCCGCCGCGATTCTCGGGGCGATTCTGGACGGGCTGCGCGATGCGGTACCGGGCTTTGAATATGACCGGCTGAAGCATGAAACAGAGCAGGAAATCAGCCGGATCCGCCGGGTACTGCACGGTGTGTCACTGCTGGGGCAGTGTCCGGACGGCATCAACGCCAATATGATCAGCTGCGGCGAGCGTTTTTCCATTGCGGTGATGGCATCACTGCTGAAAGCCCGCGGCCATAAAGTGACAGTGATTGACCCGGTGGCCAGTCTGCTGGCGTTTGGTGGTTATCTGGAATCCACCGTTGATATTAATGAGTCAACAAAACGTATTGCAGCGCTGAATATTCCGTCTGACCACATCATTCTGATGGCGGGATTCACCGCCGGTAATGAAAACGGTGAGCTGGTGGTGCTGGGGCGTAACGGTTCTGACTATTCTGCGGCGGTACTGGCAGCGTGTCTGCGTGCCTCCTGCTGTGAGATCTGGACTGACGTGGACGGCGTGTATACCTGTGACCCGCGTTTGGTGCCGGATGCCCGTCTGCTGAAAGGCATGTCGTATCAGGAGGCGATGGAACTCTCCTATTTCGGGGCAAAAGTCCTGCACCCGCGTACTATCGCGCCGATTGCCCAGTTTCAGATCCCGTGTCTGATTAAAAACACCCTCAATCCGGACGCGCCGGGCACGCTGATCGGCGACGGCCAGCGTGATGACAGCCTGCCGGTGAAAGGGATCACCAATCTGAATAATATGGCGATGTTCAACGTCTCCGGCCCGGGCATGAAAGGGATGGTCGGGATGGCGGCGCGGGTGTTTACGGTGATGTCACGGCGTAATATCTCTGTCGTGCTGATTACACAGTCATCTTCCGAATACAGCATCAGTTTTTGTGTGGCGCAGAAAGATAAGGCCCGCACTCAGCAGGCACTGGAAGAAGAGTTCTATCTGGAGCTGAAAGAGGGCGTGCTCGACCCGCTGGATGTGCTGGATAACCTGGCGATTGTCTCCGTGGTCGGGGACGGTATGCGGACACTCAAAGGCATTTCCGCGCGGTTCTTCTCGGCACTGACGCGCGCCAACATCAATATTATCGCGATCGCGCAGGGCTCATCCGAACGTTCCATTTCTGCGGTGGTGGATAATGATCTCGCGGCCACCGGTGTGCGTCTGTGTCACCAGATGCTGTTTAACACTGACCGCATTGTGGAGGTGTTTGTGGTGGGTACCGGCGGGGTCGGCAGTGCGCTGCTGGAGCAAATCCGCCGCCAGCAGGCGTGGCTGAAAGCCCGGAGTATCGATCTGCGCGTGTGCGGTATCGCCAACTCAAAAGCGATGCTGACTAATATGCGCGGCATTGATTTACAGGACTGGCGTCAGTCGCTGGCGCAGGCCAAAGAGCCGTTCAGCCTCAGCCGTCTGATCCGCCTGGAAAAAGAATATCACTTCCTTAATCCGGTGATTGTGGACTGTACGTCGAATGAGGAAATCGCCCTGCAA
The DNA here is from genome assembly GCF_022819185.1 of Morganella sp. HSTU-ASny43. Classification (NCBI taxonomy): domain Bacteria; kingdom Pseudomonadati; phylum Pseudomonadota; class Gammaproteobacteria; order Enterobacterales; family Morganellaceae; genus Morganella; species Morganella sp. HSTU-ASny43. The sequence goes on along the minus strand of NZ_WSPG01000005.1, from coordinate 97,774 downwards.
TATGCGGATTTCCTGAAGGACGGTTTCAACGTGGTGACGCCGAACAAAAAAGCCAACACCCTGTCGATGGATTATTACCATGAACTGCGCAGTGCGGCGGCGGCATCAAAACGTCAGTTCCGTTATGACACCAACGTCGGTGCCGGACTGCCGGTGATCGAAAACCTGCAAAACCTGCTCAATGCGGGGGATGAACTGGTGCAGTTCAGCGGTATTCTGTCCGGTTCGCTCTCCTTTATTTTCGGTATGCTGGATGAAGGGATGTCGCTGTCTGAGGCAACAGCTGCGGCGAAAGCCAAAGGCTTTACCGAGCCGGATCCGCGTGATGATCTCTCCGGGATGGATGTGGCGCGTAAGCTGCTGATCCTGGCCCGTGAAGCGGGGCTTTCCCTTGAATTATCCGATATTGAGGTGGATTCCGTGCTGCCGCCGGATTTCGATGCTTCCGGCGATGTGAATACCTTTATGGCGAATCTGCCGTCACTGGATGCGGCCTTTGCCGCGCGTGTGGCGAAAGCCGCAGAAGCAGGCCGCGTTTTGCGTTATGTTGGCATCATTGATCACGGCCGCTGTCAGGTGAAAATCACAGAGGCAGACGGTAACGATCCGCTGTATAAAGTGAAAAACGGCGAGAACGCCCTGGCGTTTTATACCCGCTACTATCAGCCTATCCCGCTGGTACTGCGCGGTTACGGCGCGGGGAATGATGTGACAGCGGCAGGGGTGTTTGCGGATGTGCTGCGGACAATGTCATGGAAACTGGGAGTGTAAAACGTGATAAAAATTTATGCACCGGCGTCAATCGGGAATGTGAGTGTGGGGTTTGATGTGCTGGGTGCGGCAGTGTCTCCGGTCAGCGGGGCACTGCTCGGCGACTGTGTGTCCATCGCGAAGGCAGAGACGTTTTCACTCAGAAACCGCGGGCGTTTTGCCGGGAAACTGCCGGTGAATCCGAAGCACAATATTGTGTATCAGTGCCGTGAACGGTTCAGTGAGATCATTCATGATGATCTGCCGGTCGCCATGGTGCTGGAAAAAAATATGCCGGTGGGCTCGGGGCTGGGCTCCAGCGCCTGCTCGGTGGTGGCTGCGCTGGTGGCGCTGAATGAGTACACCGGCAGGCCGCTGGATGAAATGACGCTGCTGCGCCTGATGGGGGAGATGGAAGGGCGCATCTCCGGCAGTGTGCATTATGACAATGTCGCCCCCTGCTTCCTTGGCGGATTGCAGCTCAATATTGAAACCGGCGACAGCGTCAGCCAGGCAGTACCTGGGTTTGAACACTGGTACTGGGTAATGGCGTATCCGGGCATCAAAGTCTCCACGGCGCAGGCACGGGCGATTTTACCGGCGACCTACTCACGGGCGGATATTGTCAGCCACGGCCGCAACCTGGCCGGATTCATCCACGCCTGTCACACCGGACAGGCTGACCTGGCGGCGGCGATGATCCGTGATGTGGTGGCAGAGCCGTACCGCCGTGAATTATTACCGAATTTTGATGCGGTCCGTGAGCAGGTGCTTGCACGCGGCGCGAAGGCATGCGGCATCTCCGGCTCGGGTCCGACCCTGTTTGCGGTCTGTGACAGCAAATCAGCGGCAGATCAGGTGGCGGATGTCTTTAACACACAGTATTTGCAGAACAGCGAAGGGTTTGTCCATCTGTGCCGTCTCGATCTCAAAGGCGCACGTCAGATAAGTGCATAAAGGTAAAAAATGGAACTGTACAATTTAAAAGATGAGAGTGAAAAAGTCAGTTTTGCACAGGCGGTAAAACAGGGGCTGGGACGCGGACAGGGGCTGTTCTTCCCGCGTGAGATTCCGTTTTTTGAGCAGGCGGAAATGGATAAGCTGCTGGCGATGGATTTTGTCAGCCGCAGCACCGCCATTCTGCATGCCCTGATTGGTGATGAGCTCCCGGAAGCTGAGCTGGCAGCGCGTGTCCGTGCCGCCTTTGCCTTCCCGGCACCGCTGAACCCGGTGGAGCCGGATGTGGCCTGTCTGGAGTTGTTTCACGGCCCGACCCTGGCATTCAAAGATTTCGGCGGACGTTTTATGGCACAGGCGCTGGCCGCGGTTGCCGGTGACAAACCCGTCACTATTCTGACCGCGACTTCCGGGGATACCGGTGCTGCCGTCGCACACGCCTTTTACGGCCTGAAAAATGTGCAGGTGGTGATCCTCTATCCGCAGGGAAAAATCAGTCCGTTACAGGAAAAACTGTTCTGTACCCTCGGCGGTAATATTCACACCGTGGCGGTGCAGGATGATTTCGATGCCTGTCAGGCGCTGGTGAAACAGGCATTTGACGATGAGGAACTGAAGCAGACGCTGCATCTGAACTCGGCAAACTCTATTAATATCAGCCGTCTGCTGGCACAAATCTGTTATTACTTTGAAGCGGTGGCACAGGTTCCGGCGGAAAAACGCGGTGAACTGGTGTTCTCGGTGCCGAGCGGCAACTTCGGTGACCTGACCGCCGGGGTGCTGGCGAAAGCGATGGGGCTGCCGGTGAAACGCTTTATCGCCGCGACCAATGCCAACGACACGGTACCGCGCTATCTGGCGGACGGACAGTGGAAACCGGCGGCGACGGTGGCAACGTTATCCAATGCCATGGATGTCAGCCAGCCGAATAACTGGCCGCGTATTGAGGCGCTGTTTGCGCGCGAAGGCTGGTCTCTGAAGGATCTGCGTTCCGGTGCGGTAAGTGATGACGAAACCCGCGAAACGATGCGCGATCTGGCTGCGAAAGGTTATATTTCCGAGCCGCATGCCGCGATTGCTTATCGCCAGCTGCGCAGTGACTTGCAGCCCGGTGAGTACGGTATTTTCCTCGGCACGGCGCATCCGGCAAAATTCCTGGAGAGTGTGGAAGCGATTCTGGGCAGTAAACTGCCGTTACCGGCTGAACTGGCGGAGCGGGCTGATTTACCACTGCTGTCAGCCGTGTTACCAGCGGATTTCGCGGCGCTGCGGGACTATATGCTGAAGACGGTGAAGCCGTAATTTCTTATCAATCAGCGATAGCGAGATGATAACGGGTAAGAGAACAAAAAGCATACTGCGCCATGGATGGCGCAGCTGAATTATCCGGCGGTTATGCTGCGTGGTGTTCTGAACGTGTAAACACCAGTTCCCGCTCACCGGACTGACTCTCATCAAAACGGTAACCGTCGAGGTTAAAGCCGGTCAGCTGAGACGGCTGTGTCAGGCGGTTCTGAATAATAAACCGGCTCATCAGGCCGCGTGCTTTCTTAGCATAGAAACTGATCACTTTATATTTGCCGTTTTTCTCATCGAGGAAAACCGGTTTGATAATCACCGCATTCAGTTTCTCCGGCTTCACCGCTTTAAAGTATTCATCAGAGGCCAGATTGACCAGTACATTATCACCCTGTGCGGCCAGTGCCTGATTGAGATTGTCCGTAATAATATCCCCCCAGAACGCATACAGATCTTTGCCGCGCGGATTGGCGAGTTTCGTCCCCATCTCCAGACGGTAAGGCTGCATCAGATCCAGCGGGCGCAGCACGCCGTACAGGCCGGAAAGCATACGCAGATGCTGCTGGGCGAAATCAAAATCGGCTTCACTGAAGGTTTCCGCCTGCATCCCGGTATACACATCCCCTTTAAATGCCAGAATAGCCTGACGGGCATTGTCCGGCGTGAAATCCGGCTGCCACTCCCCGAAACGGGCGGCATTCAGACCCGCCAGTTTATCACTGATATGCATCAGCGAGCCGATATCCGCCGGGGTCAGTTTGCGGCAGGTTTCCATCAGGGCTTCTGATTGTGCCAGCAGCTCAGGCTGAGTATGGCGTTCAGTGGCTAACGGGCTGTCATAGTCGAGGGTTTTGGCAGGGGAAATAGTCAGCAGCATGGTCGGCTCCGGTCTGATATTGTCATTATTAACGGTACTCTACCAAAAAAAAGCACAGAGCGGGCAAATCACTGTAATCGGTAATACATACAAAACAGGAGGCGTTCCGGATTACAGCGGAATAACGGCGGATCACCGGTGCGGCACCGGATTTTCCCTGCTTGCGCGGCGGGCTGTCCGTGATATTATCAGGTGCAGTTGCGGCATATTGCCATCTGTACTCGCCATACTTCAGAATGCCGGGGTGTTGACTACGCAAAGCCCGCCTGCAGGCATGCTGGATTATTCAGAGTATCTTCTGACATAAGATGAGAGACGAAAATGACCGATAAGTTAACTTCCCTGCGTAATCTGACCACGGTTGTGGCCGATACCGGTGACATCGAAGCGATGAAGCTTTACAAACCACAGGATGCCACCACCAACCCTTCTCTGATCCTCAATGCGGCGCAGATTCCGGAGTACCGTAAGTTAATTGATGATGCGGTGACCTGGGCGCGTGCACAGAGCGATTCACGTGAACAGCAGATTATCGATGCCGGTGACAAACTGGCGGTGAATATCGGTCTGGAGATCCTGAAACTGATTCCGGGTCGCATTTCCACAGAAGTGGATGCCCGTCTCTCTTATGACACTCAGGCGAGTATCGCGAAAGCAAAACGTCTCATCAAACTGTATAACGATGCCGGCATCAGCAACGATCGTATCCTGATCAAACTGGCTTCCACCTGGCAGGGTATCCGCGCGGCGGAACAGCTGGAAAAAGAAGGCATCAACTGTAACCTGACACTGCTGTTCTCCTTTGCTCAGGCGCGTGCCTGTGCGGAAGCAGGTGTATATCTGATTTCTCCGTTCGTTGGCCGTATCCTCGACTGGTACAAAGCAAACAGTGACAAGAAAGAGTTCGCACCGGCAGAAGATCCGGGCGTGATTTCAGTGACTGAAATCTACAACTACTACAAAGAGCACGGCTACAAAACCGTGGTTATGGGCGCAAGCTTCCGTAACTCAGGTGAAATCCTGGAACTGGCCGGTTGTGACCGCCTGACTATCGCCCCTGCACTGCTGAAAGAGCTGTCAGAAGCGACCGGTGCGGTTGAACGCAAACTGGAATACAAAGGCGAAGTGAAAGCGCGTCCTGCACCGCTGACAGAAGCTGAGTTCTACTGGGGCCACCACAGTGACGCTATGGCAACCGAGAAACTGGCGGACGGTATCCGTAAGTTTGCGGTAGACCAGGGCAAACTGGAAAAAATGATCGCCGATCTGCTGTAATCGTTATAATACAGTCAGATATAAAAGGCAGCCGGCAGGCTGCCTTTTTTGTTTCCGGCGGCAATGCTATGCTGTGCCCCGGAGTCAAAATGACGTTGAGGTGACTATGAACAATGTGTTGCGCATCGGTCTTGTCTCGGTTTCTGACCGCGCATCCGGTGGTATTTATGAAGATAAAGGCATTCCGGCCTTACAGGCATGGCTGGAAAAAACTATCACCACGCCTTTTCAGACAGAAACCCGCCTGATCCCGGATGAAGAAGCGATGATCAGCCAGACGCTGTGTGAGCTGGTGGATGAATTCGGCTGCCATCTGGTGCTGACAACCGGCGGAACCGGCCCGGCGCGGCGTGATGTGACTCCGGACGCAACACTGGCGGTGGCGGATCGCGAAATGCCGGGTTTCGGCGAGCAGATGCGTCAGATCAGCCTGAAATTTGTGCCGACGGCAATCTTATCCCGCCAGGTGGGCGTGATCCGCAATCAGTCACTGATCCTCAATCTGCCGGGGCAGCCGAAAGCTATCGCTGAGACCCTGGAAGGGCTGAAAGATGAAAACGGCAAAGTAATGGTTTCCGGTATTTTTGCAAGTGTACCGTATTGTATACAGTTGCTCGACGGGCCTTACATCGAAACTGACCCTGAAATTGTCGCGGCGTTTCGCCCTAAATCAGCAATAAAGCCGCAGTAATGCTGCGTTTTCAGCATAAAATAAAAAACATTCCCCCGGACACCTTTCTTGTCCTATGATGCGGTTATCCACTTATGTAAAGTAAAGATAACAGCAATGTAAAGACAGGAAAGGTGAACCCATGGCACAGACCATTCCCCGGACACTCAACCGGCAGGACTATAAAACACTCTCTCTCGCGGCTCTGGGCGGCGCACTCGAATTCTACGATTTTATTATTTTCATCTTTTTTGCCGTCACTATCGGCAAACTGTTTTTCCCGCCTGACATCCCTGCGTGGCTGGTGCAGATGCAGACTTTCGGGATCTTTGCTGCCGGTTATCTGGTACGCCCGCTGGGCGGTATTGTGATGGCACACTTCGGTGACCTGGTCGGGCGCAAGAAAATGTTTTCCCTCAGTATTCTGCTGATGGCGGTGCCGACACTCTGTATCGGCCTGCTGCCGACTTATGAATCTATCGGCATTGCCGCGCCGTTACTGCTTTTATTAATGCGGGTAATGCAGGGGGCGGCTATCGGCGGGGAAGTGCCTGGTGCCTGGGTATTTGTCTCCGAGCATGTGCCGAAGCATCGTATCGGCATTGCCTGCGGCACACTGACAGCAGGGCTGACGGTTGGTATCCTGCTCGGCTCGCTGGTGGCCATGATGATGGCGACACTCTTTACTGAAGCGCAGCAGCTTGCCTGGGGCTGGCGTGTGCCGTTCTTCCTCGGGGGGATTTTCGGGTTTGTGGCACTGTATCTGCGCCGCTGGCTGGCGGAAACGCCAATCTTTCAGGAGATGAAACAGCAAAAAGCACTGGCGAAAGAGTTGCCGCTGAAAACCGTGGTGGTGAATCACAAAGAAGCGATTGTGATCTCCATGCTGCTGACCTGGCTGCTCTCCGCCGGGGTTGTGGTGGTGATCCTGCTGACACCGGCGTATTTGCAGACAGAGTTCGGCCTGGCAAAAGCGGTGGTTTCAGTCGCCAATATGACCGCGATTCTGGCGCTGTGCGCGGGGTGTCTGGTGGCGGGTTATCTGTGTGACAAACTGGGCGCCTCTGTGGTCTTTACCTTCGGCAGCCTGCTGCTGGCGGTCTGCACCGGCTATTTTTACCTGACCGCCGGTGAGCCGGGTACGCCGCTGTCGCTGACCTACGGACTGGCCGGATTCAGTGTCGGCGTGGTGGGCGCGGTACCGTTTGTGATGGTGAACAGTTATCCGGCGGAGATCCGCTTCAGCGGTATTTCGTTCTCCTACAACCTTTCTTATGCCATTTTCGGCGGACTGACGCCGGTGGTGGTCACGCTGTTCCTGAAATGGACCCCGCTGGCACCGGCGTATTACATGCTGGGGCTTTCACTGATCGGCCTGCTGCTGGGACTGTATATGGGGAAAGCGGCGGTGCGTCAGCGGATGATGGTGTTCAGCTCCTGATAACCCCCTGCATTGTGTTGTGTGAATGCCGTGCTGATATGACTGTCAGCGCGGCATTTTTCAGTGTTTCATCATTTTCTTTTAAATAATCTGTTTTTTTTTCATTTTCCCCTTGATGAATGCATTTATGGCCCCATCTACTTGTCATCGGAAACTGAAACTCAGTTGAATCCCCTTTAACGCTGCGGATGTCCGGTACCGTCAGGAAATATTCCGGGTGACGGGTGAGCGAAAAATTTTTTCTTGAAAAGTGAAAATTGAACCTCATATACATCGGTAGCGTAAGACGAACAGAATTATTCGGAGGCCTTTAGATGGGTAAAATTATTGGTATCGACTTAGGTACAACCAACTCTTGTGTTGCTGTAATGGATGGTAATCAGGCACGTGTCCTGGAGAACGCAGAAGGCGACCGCACAACGCCGTCAATCATTGCGTATACACAGGATGGTGAAATCCTGGTCGGTCAGCCGGCAAAACGTCAGGCTGTTACCAACCCGCAGAACACACTGTTTGCAATCAAACGTCTGATTGGTCGTCGTTTTGACGATGAAGAAGTGCGCCGCGATATGAACATCATGCCGTACAAAATTGTCAGCTCTGATAACGGCGACGCATGGGTGGAAGCAAAAGGCCAGAAAATGGCACCACCACAGGTTTCTGCTGAAGTCCTGAAAAAAATGAAGAAAACCGCTGAAGATTATCTCGGCGAGCCGGTAACCGAAGCGGTTATCACCGTACCTGCTTACTTTAACGATGCTCAGCGTCAGGCAACCAAAGACGCCGGCCGTATCGCAGGTCTGGATGTAAAACGTATTATCAACGAACCGACTGCAGCGGCACTGGCTTACGGCCTGGATCGCGAAGTGGGTAACCGTACTATCGCGGTCTTCGACCTCGGTGGTGGTACTTTCGATATCTCCATCATCGAAATCGATGAAGTTGACGGCGAAAAAACCTATGAAGTGCTGGCAACGAACGGCGACACCCACTTAGGTGGTGAAGACTTCGACAGCCGCATGATCAACTATCTGGTTGAAGAATTTAAGAAAGAACAGGGTATCGATCTGCGTAACGACCCGCTGGCAATGCAGCGTCTGAAAGAAGCTGCCGAGAAAGCGAAAATTGAGCTTTCTTCTGCACAGCAGACTGACGTTAACCTGCCGTACATCACGGCGGACGCGACCGGTCCTAAACATATGAACATCAAAGTGACCCGTGCGAAACTGGAATCACTGGTTGAAGATCTGGTTAAACGCTCTATGGATCCGGTTAAAGTTGCATTACAGGATGCCGGTCTGTCAGTGAATGATATCAATGATGTCATCCTGGTAGGTGGTCAGACCCGTATGCCGCTGGTTCAGAAAACCGTTGCTGATTTCTTCGGTAAAGAGCCGCGTAAAGATGTGAACCCGGACGAAGCTGTGGCTGTTGGTGCTGCGGTTCAGGGCGGTGTGTTAGGTGGTGATGTTAAAGACGTGCTGCTGCTGGACGTTACCCCGCTGTCTCTGGGTATCGAAACCATGGGCGGCGTGATGACTCCGCTGATTGCGAAGAACACCACTATCCCGACCAAACACAGCCAGGTGTTCTCCACAGCGGAAGACAACCAGTCTGCGGTAACTATCCATGTTCTGCAGGGTGAGCGTAAACGTTCCGGTGACAACAAATCACTGGGTCAGTTTAACCTGGATGGTATTCAGGCTGCTCCGCGCGGTATGCCGCAGATCGAAGTTACTTTTGACATCGATGCCGACGGTATCCTGCATGTGTCCGCGAAAGACAAAAACAGCGGCCGTGAGCAGAACATCACCATCAAGGCATCTTCCGGTCTGAACGAGGAAGAGATCCAGAAAATGGTACGTGATGCGGAAGCCAACGCTGAAGCTGACCGTAAGTTCGAAGAGCTGGTACAGGTCCGTAACCAGGCAGATCAGCTGGTTCACGCTACCCGTAAACAGATCGAAGAAGCGGGCGACAAACTGCCGGGCGACGATAAAGTGAAAATCGAGCAGGCGGTGAGTGAGCTGGAAATCGCAGCGAAAGGCGAAGATAAAGCCGCTATCGAAGAGAAAACGAAAGCGCTGATCGACGCTTCTGCCAAACTGATGGAAATTGCCCAGCAGCAGGCGCAGGCAGGTACAGCAGGTGCTGATGCCGCGCAGGATGCAGGTAAAAATGATGATGTTGTCGATGCTGAATTTGAAGAAGTTGACGACAGCAAAGACAAAAAATAAGGCCCTTAGCGGGCGCGGTGATGACTGTTATTAATCACTGAAAACCGGCACGGGCGTTGAGGAAACTCTGCGCCCGTGTGCTTGTGTTAAGGGACAAAACGGATGGCAAAAAAAGATTACTACGAGGTGTTGGGCGTCTCGAAATCTGCGGATGACAAAGAGATTAAAAAAGCCTACAAACGCCTTGCGATGAAATATCACCCTGACCGTAATCAGGGCGATAAAGACGCGGAAGATAAATTCAAAGAAGTAAAAGAAGCATACGAGATCCTCACCGACGCACAGAAACGTGCGGCTTATGACCAGTACGGCCACGCGGCATTTGAGCAGGGCGGTATGGGCGGTGGCGGCGGATTTGGCGGCGGCGGTTTCGGCGGTGCTGATTTCGGTGATATCTTTGGTGACGTCTTCGGTGATATTTTTGGTGGTGGTCGCCGTCAGCAACGCGCGGCACGCGGAGCAGACCTGCGTTACAACATCGAACTGACCCTTGAAGAAGCGGTTCGTGGTGTGACCAAAGAGATCCGTATTCCGACCCTGGAAACCTGTGATAAATGTCACGGCAGCGGGGCGAAAGAAGGTACAGAGCCGCAGGAGTGTCCGACCTGTCACGGTATGGGCCAGGTGCAGATGCGCCAGGGCTTCTTTGCAGTGCAGCAGGCGTGTCCGACCTGTCACGGCCGCGGCAAAATCATCAAAGATCCGTGCAGCAAATGTCATGGTCACGGGCGTGTTGAACGCTATAAGACCCTGTCAGTCAAAATCCCTGCGGGGATGGACAGCGGTGACCGTATCCGTCTGACCGGCGAAGGTGAAGCAGGCGAAATGGGGGCTCCGGCAGGCGATCTGTATGTCGAGGTTCATGTCCGCCAGCACAATATCTTCGAGCGTGACGGCAGCAATCTCTACTGTGAAGTGCCGATTGGCTTTACGGTTGCGGCGCTGGGCGGTGAAATTGAAGTACCGACACTGGACGGGCGCGTTAAGCTGAAAATCCCGGCAGAAACCCAGACCGGCAAGCTGTTCCGCATGAAAGGCAAAGGTGTCAGACCGGCGCGCGGCGGAATGCAGGGTGACCTGATGTGCCGTGTGGTGGTGGAAACCCCGGTGAAACTGAGCGAAAAACAGAAAGAACTGTTACGTGAGTTCGGTGAATCTGTGGATGGCCAGAGCGGTCACAACAACACCCCGAAAGCAAAACGCTTCTTTGACGGTGTGAAAAAATTCTTTGATGACCTGACCAAATAAGCCATTGTCAGATATGTATATAACCGGCCGGGATAATTTTCCCGGCCGGTTTTTTTGTGTGTTTTGTAAAAGTTGTTTTATCTGAACGCGTTATTGTTTTTGCTCTGATTATCAACAGGGATTAACGCGATGAATACTATCGGATCCGCCATTATTCACGCCGGACTGGTTGCAGTTCAGCCTTCAGTATCTACCGGACACAGCGCCGGTGTTGCGAAAAGCATACCCGTGACACAGGTCTGCAATACCCGGGCCGAGTTTGCCCGGCAGGAGATGACTGCACCTGACGCGGTAAAAGTGAATGTGAAGTCAGGTGAAATAAATCTGCTGATGCTGAACACGCTGTATAACATCAGGGCTGAAACTATCCCCCCATCTTCGTCACAATCACCCCGGCCACAATAATACAGGCGGCCAGAATCCGGGCGGGAGTCAGCTTTTCTTTCAGGAAATACGCGGAGAGCAGCAGTGCGAACAGCACACTGGTCTCCCGTAACGCTGCGACAATCATTATCGGCGCCTGTCCCATGGCCCATATCACAATGCCGTAGCTGAAGATTTGCAGAATACCGCCGGTCAGCCCGGGCTTGCTGTAACGCAGAAAGTCACGGGTGAAATGGTGGCGGTAACGGGCAAAACCCATCACCACCATCACCAGTCCGTTCAGGGCGAACAACCAGAAAATATAAGTCAGTGAGTCTGTGCTGCTGCGGGCACCGAAGCCGTCGGAGAGTGTGTAACAGGCGGTAAAAAAGGCGGTGATCACCGCATAGATCAGCCCGCTGCGGGCGTGCCCGGAGGCTCCGTGTTTCAGCGCGGGAAGGATAACCCCGGTGATGATCAGCAGAATACCGGCTAAAGAGAGCCACGGCAGGTGCTCACCAAACAGAAGTACCGCAAACAGGGTCGTCAGCAGCGGGGCACAACCCCGGGAAACCGGGTAAATCTGGCTGAGATCGCCCTTTGAATACGCTTTACTCAGACAAATGGCATAACCGATGTGAAAGAGGGCAGACAGCAGCAGCCACTTTACCGCTGCTGCATCCGGTAAGCCGAGCCAAAACAGGGCGGGAACAGAGACCACGCCGGACCAGATGGTCATCACCGCGATACCCAGAAAGCGATCCTGTCCGAATTTAATCACCGCATTCCAGGATGCATGGAAGAAGGCAGCAAACAGTACAGCAATAAACAGCGTGGCGGACATGGGATAACCTGTTTTATTCAGTGAGCGGTGGCAACGGCAACAGAATATCCGCCGGTATGAGGGATCATACGATACACTTCACAGAAACTAAAATGTTAATATATAGTTAATTTCAGAGTGTTTATCAGGAAATTCTGTGATTAAAACCCTTATTGATCAGGAATTATCGAGTTATTATTGCTGAATAATCTGCTTTTTTCGAGTTAATTGTTTGCATATTATTAACGCCGACAGTCTTAAAGGAGTTAACCCATGACCGCAATTATCCGACAGTTCTTAAAACTCGAAGCCGCAGGCGGCATACTGCTGATTATCGCCGCGCTGATCGCGCTGGTAATGGCGAATACGCCGTTGTCGGCGTTGTATCAGTCGTTTCTTGATATTCCTGTTGCTGTAAAATTTGCGGCACTGGAAATTGATAAGCCCTTGTTATTATGGATTAATGACGCTCTGATGGCGATATTTTTCCTGGTCGTCGGGCTTGAAGTAAAAAGGGAGCTGATGACCGGCTCTCTGGCCGGGCGCGACAAAGCGATGTTTCCGGCAATTGCCGCACTCGGCGGTATGATAGCCCCGGCGCTGGTCTATCTGCTGTTTAACGGCGGGGATGCCGCTGCTGCACAGGGCTGGGCGATTCCGGCCGCAACCGATATTGCCTTTGCCCTCGGCGTAATGGCACTGCTGGGTAAAAGAGTACCGACAGAGCTGAAAGTCTTTCTGCTGGCACTGGCGATTATTGATGACCTCGGGGTTATCGTGATTATCGCGCTGTTTTACACCAAAACCGTTTCACTGACAGCGCTGCTGCTGGCGGCACTGATGGTGGTGGTATTGTGTGTGATGAACTGGCGTAATGTCAGCAACACCGCTGCGTATATGATTGCGGGGCTGATATTGTGGGTGTGTATTCTGAAATCCGGCGTGCACGCAACTCTGGCCGGAGTGATCGTCGGGTTCCTGATCCCGCTGCGCAGTAAAGATGGTGAGCACTCACCGTCAGAGGAGCTGGAGCATGTGCTGCATCCGTGGGTGGCGTTTCTGATCCTGCCGCTGTTTGCCTTTGCCAATGCCGGTGTCAGTGTTCAGGGAATTTCCTTTGATGCACTGATGGGCACACTGCCGCTGGGGATCCTGCTCGGTCTGTTTGTCGGTAAACCGCTGGGGATTTTCACCGCATGTCTGATTTCGGTAAAACTGGGCTTTGCAAAACTGCCGGAGAGGATTACTCTTAACCAGATATTCGCTGTATCGGTGTTATGCGGGATCGGTTTTACAATGTCTATCTTTATCGCGGGACTGGCATTTACCGGGCTTCCGGAAGCATTTAACACCTACTCCAAGCTGGGAATTCTGATTGGTTCCACCATGGCGGCAGTTACCGGGTTGTTCCTGCTCCATTCCGTGTTACCGAAGAAAACAGTCCGGCAGTAATCCGTTATTCACCGGCCTCCGCGGCCGGTGAATACAACAGAATTTCCGAGTTAATCATCAAAAAAAGATAAGGTATGTACCGGGAAAAACTATGCGAGTCTCCCATTTAAACTACAATCACCTCTATTATTTCTGGCACGTCTGCAAAGAAGGTTCGGTGGTGGGGGCGGCAGAAGCGCTCTATCTCACCCCGCAAACCATTACCGGCCAAATCAAGGCGCTGGAAGAGCGTCTGGACGGTAAGCTGTTCAAACGTCAGGGACGCGGCCTGGTGCCGTCAGAGCTGGGTCAGCTGGTGTTCCGCTATGCGGACAAAATGTTTATGCTGAGCCAGGAAATGCTGGATATTGTCACTTACAGCCGCGAATCCAATCTGTTGTTTGATGTCGGGGTTGCGGACGCACTGTCAAAACGTCTGGTCAGCAAAGTGCTGGAAACGGCGGTGATGGAGCATGAGCAAATCCATCTGCGCTGTTTTGAATCCACTCACGAAATGCTGCTGGAGCAGCTCAGCCAGCACAAACTGGATATGATCCTCTCTGACTGCCCGGTGGATTCCACCCAGCAGGAAGGGCTGTTTTCCGTGAAGCTCGGGGAATGCAGTATGAGTTTCTACTGCCGCCAGCCCGCGCCGCAGAAGCCGTTCCCGGAATGCCTGGAAGAGCGCCGCCTTCTGGTGCCCGGCCGCCGCTCGATGCTCGGCCGTCAGTTGCTGACCTGGATCCGCAATAAAAACCTGGAGGTGGAAATCCTGGGTGAATTTGATGATGCGGCACTGATGAAAGCATTTGGTATGTATCACAATGCGATTTTTGTGGCGCCGTCGCTCTACACCAAAGGCATTTTTGCGGACAGTGATGTTGTCGAGCTGGGAACAGTGGATACCATCAAAGAAGAGTATTATGTGATTTTTGCCGAGCGTATGATCCAGCATCCGGCGGTTCAGCGGGTGTGTAACAAGGATTTCTCTGCGTTGTTCAGCGGTTCGCAGTCGGCTGCGGATGCCGGTTTACCGGACTGAGGCAGAAAAAGGACATAAAAAAACCGGCATCAGCCGGTTTTTTTATGTCTGCACAATCAGATTACATTGCTTTGATCTGAGCAGCCAGGTTCGCCTTATGACGGGCAGCCTTGTTCTTATGGATCAGGCCTTTAGCAGCGTGACGATCCACAAGTGGTTGCATGTCATTAAATGCGTTCTGAGCAGCTTCTTTGTCGCCGGCAGCGATAGCAGCGTAAACCTTCTTGATAAAGGTGCGCACCATAGAACGACGGCTAGCGTTATGCTGACGACGTTTTTCAGACTGAATGGCGCGTTTCTTAGCTGATTTGATATTAGCCAAGGTCCAACTCCCAAATATATTCTTCGAGGACAATACAAAGGTGGAGGAATATGCCTGCTCCGCTTTATTTTGTCAATGGATTTGTGCAAATATGCGTCGTTGTACAGCGACGCAAATGTACGTTGTGATGGGCGGGGATTTTATCAGTTTACGCAGCGGGAATACAGCCCTTACACGGAAAAAAGTCACCGGAATGGTAAGATTCTGACGAAAAAAATTATTTTTCACTTTCCGCAGAGGGGGATGCCCCGCTTTTTGTACAGAGAATTCGCGATTCAGCCGCATTAGTGGGTTAACCTGACGCGGCGGACAAGGTATAATCGGACTAATTTTGACTGTATTGAGCCGGCTATGGAGCTAATTCGCGGTACTCACAATATTCGTGCGCGTCACCATGGTTGCGTGCTGACTATCGGTAATTTTGATGGCGTTCATCGCGGACATCAGGCATTACTGTCACATCTGGCGCAGGAAGGAAAACGCCTGGGGCTGCCGTCGGTCGTCATGATCTTCGAGCCGCAGCCGCTGGAATTTTTTGCCCCGGATAAAGCGCCGGCACGCCTGACCCGGCTGCGCGATAAGGTAAAATATCTTGCGCAGTACGGTGTGGACTACTTATTGTGTGTTAAATTCAGCAAACAATTTGCATCACTGACACCGGATGCCTTTATCTCACACCTGCTGGTTGAACAGCTCGGGGTGAAATTTCTGGTGGTCGGGGATGATTTTCGTTTCGGAAAAAATCGTCAGGGCGATTTTAACGGGCTGTGTGAGGCAGGGAAACAGTATGGTTTCACGGTCCGCAGCACGGAAAGTTTTTGTGATAACGGCAAACGGATCAGCAGCACGGCCATCCGCCGTGCGCTGGAAAATGACGATCTGGCACTGGCTGAGGCACTGCTCGGGCACCCTTACCGCATCAGCGGGCGCGTGGTGCACGGCAACGAACTCGGGCGCACGATCGGTTTCCCGACTGCCAATATCCCCCTGAAACGTCTGGCCGCACCGGTAAACGGTGTGTACGCTGTGGACGTATACGGCCTCGGGCCGCATCCGCTGCCGGGTGTGGCCAATATCGGCTCCCGCCCGACTGTACAGGGCAAGGGCCAGCAACTGGAAGTTCATCTGATTGATGCGGCAATGGATTTATACGGGCAGCATCCGGATGTGGTACTGCGCAAGAAATTGCGAAATGAACAGCGGTTTGCCTCGCTCGATGAGCTGAAAGCGCAAATCGCGCGGGATGAGATTGCGGCAAGGGAATTTTTACAATCCAACCCCTCGTTATGTGTTTAACGGAATAATATTGGAACTGAGAATCGAATGAGTGACTATAAAAATACCCTGAATCTCCCGGAAACAGGGTTCCCTATGCGCGGGGACTTAGCAAAGCGCGAACCTGATATGCTGAAACGCTGGTACAAAGAAGGTCTGTACCAGGCGATCCGTAAAGCCAAAACCGGTAAAAAAACATTTATCCTGCATGACGGCCCTCCGTATGCAAACGGCAGCATTCACATTGGTCACTCAGTCAATAAAATTCTCAAAGATATTATTATTAAATCCAAAGGCATGGCCGGTTTCGACTCCCCGTATATTCCGGGCTGGGACTGCCACGGCTTACCGATTGAACACAAAGTCGAACAGGTGATTGGCAAGCCGGGTGATAAAGTCACACCGGCTGAGTTCCGTGCCGCCTGCCGTGAATACGCAAAAGAGCAGATTGAAGGCCAGAAGGAAGACTTTATCCGTCTGGGCGTGCTGGGTGACTGGGATCATCCGTACCTGACCATGGACTTCAAAACCGAAGCTCATATTATCCGCGCACTGGCAAAAGTGATTGCCAACGGCCATCTGGTCAAAGGGGCAAAACCGGTTCACTGGTGTACCTCCTGTGCCTCTTCCCTGGCGGAAGCGGAAGTGGAATATTACGACAAAACCTCCCCGTCCATTGACGTGCGTTTCACCGCTGCGGACGCGGATGCGGTTTACAGCAAATTCGGCGTGAAAAATGACGGGCTGCCGGTTTCTCTGGTTATCTGGACCACCACCCCGTGGACTTTACCGGCGAACCGCGCGATTTCCCTGAACCCGGAATTTGATTATCAGTTAGTCCGCGTGAACGACGAACGCCTGATTCTGGCCGCTGACCTGGTGGAAAGCGTGATGAAACGCGCCGGTATCACCAGCTGGACTGTTGAAGCGGGCTGCAAAGGCAGCGACCTGGAACTGCTGCGGTTTAATCATCCGTTTATGGGCTTTGATGTTCCGGCTATCCTCGGCGATCACGTCACCCTGGATGCGGGTACCGGTGCTGTGCATACTGCGCCGGGCCACGGTCCTGACGACTATGTGATCGGTCAGAAATACGGTCTGGAAACCGCCAACCCGGTCGGGCCGAACGGCTGTTATGTCAGCGGTACCTATCCGTCACTGGATGGTGTGTTTGTGCTGAAAGCCAATGACATCATTCTGGAACTGCTGAAAGAGAAAGGCGCACTGCTGCACAGTGAAAATATTTCGCACAGCTATCCGTGCTGCTGGCGTCACAAAACGCCGGTCATTTTCCGTGCCACACCACAGTGGTTTATCGGGATGGATGTGAACGGTCTGCGTCCGCAGTCTCTGAATGAAATCAAAGGCGTGAAGTGGATCCCGGGCTGGGGCGAAGCGCGTATCACCGCGATGGTGGAAAACCGTCCGGACTGGTGTATCTCCCGTCAGCGCACCTGGGGCACACCGATGTCTCTGTTTGTCCATAAAGAGACCCAGGAACTGCATCCGCGTACCCTGGAACTGATGGAAGACGTCGCCAAACGTGTGGAAGAGCACGGTATTCAGGCATGGTGGGATCTCGATCCGCGCGACCTGCTGGGTGATGATGCCGATATCTATGAAAAAGTACCGGATACCCTGGATGTCTGGTTTGACTCCGGATCCACCCACTTTGCTGTTGTCGATGCCCGTCCGGAGTTCCATGGCAATTCTGCGGACATGTATCTGGAAGGTTCTGACCAGCACCGCGGCTGGTTTATGTCCTCACTGATGCTGTCCACCGCGATGAAAGGCAAAGCGCCTTACCGCGAAGTACTGACTCACGGCTTTACCGTCGATGGTCAGGGACGCAAAATGTCCAAATCGCTGGGCAACACCATCAGCCCGCAGGATGTGATGAACAAACTCGGCGCGGATATCCTGCGTCTGTGGGTTGCTTCTACTGACTACTCCGGTGAAATTGCGGTTTCGGATGAAATCCTGAAACGTTCTGCAGATTCTTACCGTCGTATCCGTAACACCGCGCGTTTCCTGCTGGCGAACCTCAATGGTTTCAACCCGGAAACCGATATGGTGAAACCGGAAGAGATGATTGTGGCAGACCGCTGGGCTGTCGGCCGCGCGCTGGCGGCACAGGCTGATATCCTGAAATCCTATGAAGCCTATGATTTCCATGAAGTGGTACAGCGTCTGATGCAGTTCTGCTCGGTGGAAATGGGTTCTTTCTACCTGGATATCATCAAAGATCGTCAGTACACCGCGAAAAGCGATGGCCTGGCGCGCCGCAGCTGTCAGACCGCACTGTTCCACATCGCGGAAGCTCTGGTTCGCTGGATGGCGCCGATCATGTCCTTCACTGCCGATGAAATCTGGAATGTGATGCCGGGCAAACGTCCGCAGTACGTCTTCACTGAAGAGTGGTATGACGGCCTGTTCGGGCTGAATGCACAGGACAGCATGAACGATGATTACTGGGCAACGCTGCTGGCGGTGCGTGGTGAAGTCAACAAAGTGCTGGAGCAGGCACGTGCCGACAAACTGATTGGCGGCTCGCTGGAAGCAGCGGTGACTCTGTATGCGGATGATGCCCTGGCGGCACAGCTGAACCGCCTGGGTAATGAACTGCGTTTCGTGCTGCTGACCTCTCAGGCAGATGTGAAACCGCTGTCTGCGGCACCGGAAAGTGCGGTAAACAGTGAGCTGGACGGCCTGCGCATCGGCTTCGGCAAAGCGGAAGGCAGTAAGTGCCCGCGTTGCTGGCATTACGCGACCGACATCGGTCAGGATAGTGAACATCCTGAACTGTGCGGCCGCTGTGTGACTAACGTAGCCGGAAACGGTGAAGAACGTAAGTTTGCCTGATAAATGAAAAAACCACTGTGTTCGACCGGATTACGCTGGCTGTGGCTGGCGGTCCTGGTACTGGTACTGGATGCGATTTCAAAGCAGCTGATTTTAGCCAATTACGGGCTGCATGAATCCACATCTCTGATGCCGTACTTTAATCTGACCTATGTGCGGAATTACGGTGCCGCATTCAGCTTCCTCGCATCTCAGGGCGGCTGGCAGCGCTGGTTCTTCACAGCGGTGGCTATCGGTATCTCCGTGACATTATTAGTGATGATGTACCGTACCAGTGCACGCAATAAACTCAGTAATATTGCCTATGCGCTGATTATCGGCGGGGCGATCGGCAATCTGCTCGATCGCCTGATGCACGGCTTTGTGGTGGATTACATCGACTTCTATGTCGGTGACTGGCACTGGCCGACGTTCAACCTGGCGGACAGCTGGATCATCATCGGGGCGGGGCTTATCATTATTGAAAGCTTTATCCCTGACGGTAAGAAAAGCGACAAACCAGAGAACAAGACATCATCAGACTGATGACCCGAATATCCGCCGCCAGGCGGATATTTTTTATCTGATACAGAGAGTAATAATTATATGCAGGTTGCAGAACATCACAGCGTATTACTGGATTACACCCTGAAACTGTCTGACGGCTCGGTGGCGGATTCCACAGAAGCACAAGGCAAACCGGCGCTGTTCCGCCTTGGTGACGGCAGTTTGTCTGACGCACTGGAGCAGCAATTGCTGGGCTTATCCGCCGGGGATAAAAAAACCTTCACACTGCCCGGTGAGGCGGTGTTCGGCAAGCCGAGCCCGGATCTGATTCAGTTTTTCTCCGCCGCCGATTTCCTGGAAGCGGGTCTGCCGGAAACCGGCACGATCATGCTGTTTACCGCGATGAACGGCAGCGAAATGCCGGGAATTATCAAATCCGTTACTGAAGATTCTGTCGAGGTGGATTTCAACCATCCGCTGTGCGGACAGGATGTGACATTTGATATCAGTGTCCGTGACGTCACTGCATAAGACACAGAGCAATAATTAGCATTACGGTCCGGGGGACGGCTCTGGTATAGTAGCGCGCAAATGTTGAATTTTTGTTTTACTGCCCGTCCGGGCGATGGTTTGGAGGCTGAACGTGCGTATTTTACTGGCTAACCCGCGGGGGTTCTGTGCAGGTGTTGACCGGGCAATCAGTATTGTGGAGCGGGCACTGGAGTTATACGGTGCGCCTATTTACGTCCGTCATGAAGTTGTGCACAACCGCTATGTGGTCAATGATCTGCGTGAGCGCGGTGCGATTTTTATTGAGGAAATCGCTGAAGTACCGGATAACGCCATTCTGATCTTCTCCGCTCACGGTGTCTCACAGGCGATCCGCCAGGAAGCGCGTTCCCGTAATCTCACCATGCTGTTTGATGCCACCTGTCCGCTGGTTACCAAAGTGCATATGGAAGTGGCCCGCGCCAGCCGCAAAGGCAAAGAAGCGATTCTGATCGGCCACGCCGGGCATCCGGAAGTGGAAGGGACGATGGGGCAGTACAACAACCCGGAAGGCGGTATGTATCTGGTGGAATCCCCGGAAGATGTGTGGAAGCTGAACGTCAAAGATGAGGAAAATCTCAGCTTTATGACGCAGACCACACTGTCTGTCGATGATACCTCCGAAGTTATTGATGCGCTGAATGCCCGTTTCCCTAAAATTATCGGGCCGCGTAAAGACGATATCTGCTATGCCACCACCAACCGTCAGGAAGCGGTACGGGATCTGGCGGGTCAGGCGGATCTGGTGCTGGTGGTAGGCTCCAAAAACTCATCAAACTCCAACCGGCTGGCGGAACTGGCGCAGCGGGTCGGAAAACCCTCTTATCTGATTGATTCTGCCGATGACATTAACCCCGACTGGCTGCGTGATGTGGATACTATCGGCCTGACTGCCGGCGCATCCGCGCCGGATGTGCTGGTACAGCAGGTAATCAGCCGTCTTCAGGAACTGGGGGCGGATGAAATCAGTCAGCTGGAAGGGCGTGAGGAAAATATTATCTTTGAAGTCCCGAAAGAGTTACGGGTGGATATCAAAGAAGTCTGACATAGCAAAGCAGAACGCAGGTTCTGCTTTTTTTTGTCTGCAGTCCGGTGAATACAGTTTTACTGATAATCGGCGGGCTGTATTGTGATTTTCTGATGATAGCGGCGGGTAACTGGTAATCCGGCCGGACTGCCGTTAATCTGCTGACATACAGACAGAAAACTGAGGATAACAAATATGGGTAAGTTACGGCTCGCGGTTGCGGGTGCCGGTGGCCGCATGGGACGCCAGCTGATTCAGGCGATTGCACAGAATGATGATATGGTGCTGGGTGCGGCATTTGAGCGCGAAGGCTCCTCACTCACCGGGACTGATGCCGGTGAACTGGCCGGTACCGGCCGCAATGGAGTGATCCTGACGGCTGATCTGAACAGCCAGAAAGACAATTTCGACATCCTGATTGATTTTACCCGCCCGGAAGGCACCCTGGCACATCTGGCGTTCTGTACCGCGAACGGCAGAGGGATGATTATCGGCACCACCGGATTTGATGATGCGGGAAAGGCCGCTATTGCACAGGCTGCGCAGCAAATTCCTGTGGTTTTTGCGGCGAATTTCAGTGTTGGCGTCAATCTGGTGCTGAAACTGCTGGAAAAGGCGGCCAAAGTCATGGGCGACTATACCGATATCGAAATTATTGAAGCGCATCACCGCCACAAAGTGGATGCGCCGTCCGGAACAGCGCTGGCGATGGGAGAATCTATTGCCGGGGCGCTGGGGCGTGACCTGAAGGATTGCGCGGTGTATTGCCGTGAAGGCTATACCGGCGAGCGGGAGCGGAACACTATCGGGTTTGCCACTGTGCGGGCCGGGGACATTGTGGGCGAGCACACAGCGATGTTTGCGGATATCGGCGAGCGTGTTGAAATCAGCCACAAGGCTTCAAGCCGGATGACATTTGCAAATGGCGCGGTTAAGGCAGCAGCCTGGCTGAGTGATAAAAAGAACGGTCTATTCACCATGAAGGATGTGCTTGATCTGGAAAATTTATAATAAAGTATAAATTACAACAGATTGATAAAGCAGTGGTATTTTGATTTATCACTGCTTTAACTATTCTTTTTTTATAATTCTGTATCTGGCCTCTGTTTTTTATCATTATCATCGTTGTTGCTCTCTTTTTTATCGCTTTTTTTGCCTTTCTCACCCCTTTTTCCGGTCGTGAGCCTTTTTTTCAGTCATCTCATCAAAAATTCAGCATAAAGCTGATAATGATACGGTTTTATCTCTGTCAGCCAGCCTGTTTTGATCATGATTAGTAAAAAAATATAAAAAAGTCGATTTTCTCTGGACAACTGCCCGTTCGATCTTTAGAATGCGCCGCAATTTGTCAAAATTTGGTTAAATTTCTATTTTGGCATTGCTTTATAGCCCCAAATCTGAATTAATATGCACTAATTGTGATTTATTATTCCTCCGGAGGGTGTTTTGTTTAAGTCAGCAATCCTGGTTCTGCAAGACGGAACCACATTTCACGGACGCGCCATCGGCGCAGAGGGTGCCGTTACCGGCGAAGTTGTTTTTAATACCTCGATGACGGGGTATCAGGAAATTCTCACCGACCCCTCTTATTCCCGCCAGATAGTCACTCTCACTTATCCCCATATTGGTAATACCGGCACTAACAGTGCTGATGAAGAATCCCCGGATGTTTATGCACAAGGCCTCGTTATCCGCGACCTGCCGCTGACCACCAGTAATTTCCGCAGTGAAGAAAGCCTCTCCGAATACCTGAAACACCGCAACGTCGTGGCTATCGCCGATATTGATACCCGCAAACTGACCCGCTTACTGCGCGAGAAAGGCGCTCAGAACGGCTGCATCATCGCCGGTGAACACCCGGATGCGGCACTGGCGCTGAAAAATGCACAGAGCTTCAGCGGGCTTAACGGGCTGGATCTGGCGAAAGAAGTCACCACCGCGCAGCCATACAGCTGGACACAGGGCTCCTGGACACTGGACAGCGGCTTACCGGCGGATAAAACAGCGGAAGAGCTGCCGTTTCATGTGGTGGCGTATGACTTCGGTGCTAAACGCAATATTCTGCGTATGCTGGTGGATCGCGGCTGCCGCCTGACCGTCGTACCGGCACAGACCCCGGCGGAAGAGGTGCTGAAAATGGCACCGGACGGTATTTTCCTCTCCAACGGCCCGGGTGATCCGGCACCGTGTGATTATGCGATTGAGGCTATCACCCGTTTCCTGGAAACCGATATTCCGTTGTTCGGCATCTGCCTGGGGCACCAGTTACTGGCACTCGCCAGCGGTGCAAAGACCATCAAAATGAAATTTGGTCACCACGGCGGCAACCACCCGGTTAAAGACATTGAAAATAATGTGGTGATGATTACCGCGCAGAACCACGGTTTTGCGGTGGATGAGGCGACGCTGCCCGCGACACTGCGCGTCACGCATAAATCATTGTTTGACGGCACACTGCAGGGTATTCACCGTAATGATAAGCCTGCATTCAGCTTCCAGGGTCACCCTGAAGCCAGCCCGGGCCCGCACGACGCCGCCCCGCTGTTCGACCACTTTATTGAACTGATGAAAAACGCCCGTCACTGATCAGGAGCAGAAAAATGGCAAAACGTACAGATATCAGCAGCATCCTGATTTTAGGCGCCGGTCCGATTGTTATCGGCCAGGCCTGTGAATTTGACTACTCCGGCGCCCAGGCGTGTAAAGCCCTGCGCGAAGAGGGCTACCGCGTTATCCTCGTTAACTCGAACCCGGCAACCATTATGACCGACCCGGAAATGGCGGATGCGACTTACATCGAGCCGATTCACTGGGAAGTGGTGCGCAAAATCATCGAAAAAGAGCGCCCGGATGCCGTTCTGCCGACCATGGGCGGACAAACCGCGCTGAACTGTGCGCTGGATCTGGAACGTCACGGCGTGCTGGCAGAGTTCGGCGTCGAAATGATTGGCGCGACAGCAGATGCGATTGATAAAGCCGAAGATCGCCGCCGTTTCGATATCGCGATGAAAAAAATCGGTCTGGATACAGCGCGTTCCGGTATCGCACACACCATGGAAGAAGCGTTTGCGGTCGCCGATGATGTCGGTTTCCCGTGCATTATCCGCCCGTCATTCACCATGGGCGGCACCGGCGGCGGTATTGCGTATAACCGTGAAGAATTCGAGGAAATCTGTACCCGCGGCCTGGATCTCTCCCCGACCAACGAACTGCTGATTGATGAATCACTGATTGGCTGGAAAGAGTATGAAATGGAAGTGGTGCGGGACAAAAATGATAACTGCATCATTGTCTGCTCCATCGAAAACTTCGACGCGATGGGGATCCACACCGGTGACTCTATCACTGTTGCCCCTGCACAGACCCTGACCGACAAAGAATACCAAATCATGCGTAACGCCTCGATGGCGGTGCTGCGTGAAATCGGCGTGGAAACCGGCGGCTCCAACGTGCAGTTCTCGGTGAACCCGAAAACCGGTCGTCTGATTGTTATCGAGATGAACCCGCGTGTATCGCGCTCCTCCGCGCTGGCCTCCAAAGCGACCGGCTTCCCGATTGCCAAAATCGCGGCCAAACTGGCAGTCGGCTACACGCTGGATGAACTGTCAAACGACATCACCGGCGGCCTGACACCGGCCTCCTTTGAGCCGTCCATCGACTATGTTGTGACAAAAATCCCGCGCTTTAACTTTGAAAAATTTGCCGGCACCAATGACCGTCTGACCACACAGATGAAATCCGTCGGTGAAGTGATGGCTATCGGCCGCACTCAGCAGGAATCCCTGCAAAAAGCGCTGCGTGGCCTCGAAGTGGGCGCGACCGGTTTTGATCCGAAAGTGAACCTGGACGACCCGGATGCACTGACCCGCATCCGCCGTGAGCTGAAAGAAGCGGGCGGCGAGCGGATCTGGTATATCGCGGACGCATTCCGCGCCGGACTGTCAGTTGACGGCGTATTTAACCTGACCAACGTTGACCGCTGGTTCCTGGTACAGATTGAAGAGCTGGTGCGTCTGGAAGAGCAGGTGGCAGAAGTCGGGATTAACGGCC
This sequence comes from Morganella sp. HSTU-ASny43, assembly GCF_022819185.1. NCBI lineage: Bacteria > Pseudomonadati > Pseudomonadota > Gammaproteobacteria > Enterobacterales > Morganellaceae > Morganella > Morganella sp. HSTU-ASny43. The sequence continues at coordinate 72,790 of NZ_WSPG01000005.1, read as the reverse complement.
TGACCCCCGAATTCCTGCGTCACCTGAAACGCAAAGGTTTTGCGGATGCGCGGCTGGCAAAACTGGTCGGTGTGGCGGAAGCTGAAATCCGCAAACTGCGTGACAGCTATCAGCTGTGGCCGGTTTATAAGCGTGTGGATACCTGCGCGGCGGAATTTGCCACTGACACCGCCTATCTCTACTCCACCTATGAAGAAGAGTGTGAAGCGCAGCCGAACAACGACAAACCGAAAATTATGGTACTCGGCGGCGGGCCGAACCGTATCGGCCAGGGCATTGAGTTTGACTACTGCTGCGTACACGCGGCGATGGCGCTGCGTGAAGACGGCTACGAAACCATCATGGTCAACTGCAACCCGGAAACGGTTTCCACTGACTACGACACTTCTGACCGCCTCTATTTCGAGCCGGTGACGCTGGAAGATGTGCTGGAAATCGTGCGTGTCGAAAAACCGGCGGGTGTGATTGTTCAGTACGGCGGCCAGACTCCGCTGAAACTGGCGCGCAGCCTGGAAGCGGCCGGTGTGCCGGTTATCGGTACCAGCCCGGATGCGATTGACCGCGCGGAAGACCGCGAGCGTTTCCAGCAGGCGGTCGTCCGCCTCGGTCTGAAACAACCGGCAAACGCCACCGTCTCTAATATTGAGCAGGCGGTTGAGCGGGCAAAAGAAATTGGTTATCCGCTGGTGGTACGTCCTTCTTATGTGCTGGGCGGCCGCGCGATGGAAATCGTCTGCGACGAAACCGACCTGCGCCGTTACTTCCAGAATGCAGTCAGTGTCTCCAATGACGCACCGGTACTGCTGGACCGCTTCCTCGACGATGCGATTGAGGTGGATGTCGATGCTATCTGCGACGGCGAACAGGTGCTGATTGGCGGCATTATGGAGCACATCGAACAGGCGGGGGTTCACTCCGGGGATTCTGCCTGCTCGTTACCGGCTTACACGCTGAGTCAGGAAATCCAGGATGTGATGCGCGACCAGGTGAGAAAACTGGCGATGGAACTGCGCGTGCGCGGTCTGATGAACACCCAGTTTGCGGTCAAAGACAACGAAGTGTATCTGATTGAAGTTAACCCGCGTGCGGCGCGTACGGTGCCGTTTGTCTCCAAAGCCACCGGGGTGCCGCTGGCGAAAGTCGCAGCGCGCGTGATGGCCGGTCAGACACTGGCGCAGCAGGGTGTGACAAAAGAAGTCATCCCGCCGTACTACTCGGTGAAAGAAGTGGTGCTGCCATTCAACAAATTCCCGGGCGTTGACCCGATTTTAGGGCCGGAAATGCGCTCTACCGGGGAAGTGATGGGCGTGGGACGCACCTTTGCGGAAGCCTTTGCCAAAGCCATGCTCGGCAGCTCTTCCTCACTGAAGAAGAAAGGCCGTGCGTTGCTCTCTGTCCGCGAAGGTGATAAAGCGCGGGTGGTGGATCTGGCGGCAAAACTGCTGAAACAGGGTTTTGAGCTGGATGCGACACACGGTACTGCGATTGTACTGGGTGAGGCGGGTATTAACCCGCGCCTGGTGAATAAGGTGCACGAAGGTCGCCCTCACATTCAGGACAGAATTAAAAACGGCGAATACGATTACATTGTGAATACCACCGCCGGTCGTCAGGCGATTGAGGATTCCAAAGTGATCCGCCGCAGCGCCCTGCAATATAAGGTGCATTACGACACCACCATGAACGGCGGCTTTGCCACCACACTGTCTCTGAATATGGATCCGACAGAGAGAGTGATTTCAGTACAGGAAATGCACAGCCTGATTAAAGATAAATAATCACGTTTGTTAAAATAAAAAATCCGCTGCGGCGGATTTTTTATTTCTCCGGAAAAACGATCCGATTCCCTTCTGTTAAAATAATTACCTAACTATATTTTTTGCTTTTTGTTGTGTTTATGTTTTGTTTATTCTTTCTCTGCGGTAATGCAGGTATATTTTTTCAAATCCTGTTTTATCTATACTGAGAGTTAATGAATGAAAAAAAATTTAATTTCCCTGCTTATCATGCTGCCTTTTTCATATGCGAACGCTGATGATAACAGCAACTACTATTATGCAAGAACACTTGTTGATTTATCTGAATATAAAAAAGTCACTGAAGACGAGATTCCGGTATTAGTACCGGAAACCAGTACTAAATTATATTTTGTAGAAAATAATTATCAGCCATTGATTACATCTGAAATTAAAAATGAGTATGACCGCAGTGCGGGTATTTCAGAAGTTATTCAAACATATAATTACTTAAATGACAAAATTAATCATACACTGAACAGTGTTACGGAGATACAGAGTAATTCCCCTGTTTATAATCAGTCATTATCTCAAACTATTGATGAATTTAATAGTGACATGAAAAATATACAGGATGCTAATGAAAAACAGGGTGCTAAGCTGGAGAAACTGGGGGCGGCAGCCCTGTCTGCTGAAGTTAAAATTAATGAGATAAATGAGACAATATCACCGGTATTCAATGAGATATCTCAGTTAAAACAGGATGCAGACAGTATCAAAATACAGAGTGAATCTGTCATTTTATCTGTGGGTGAACTGCATACGGATATCTCAGCCGTTCAGACTGTGAATAAAGAACAGGATGATCAACTCGAAGAACTTCATTCGCAAAATAAAAACATAAGAAATAATATCAATTCTCTGATTGAACGAGCGATCCCTGCCGATAATGCAATTTATCAGTTAAAACAAGATAGTAAGAAGAATGAGCAGGAAATTAATAATCTGGAATCAGCTATCGAACTGACAGATGAAGTGAATTTTTCACAGGGTAACGAAATTCAGCAACAGGGAAAAATGATCTCTGAACTGAAAGCCGATTCAGACAAGCTGACAACAGATTTAAAAGATGTTCGCAAAAAGAGTAATACGACAACCAATGTGGCTAATGCTAACAGAAGAGATATTGATAAACATGCGACCAAAATTGATAAAAATACCCTCGATATCCTGAAGAACCGCCAGGATCTGCGTTCACTGGAAAATGATTTACGTGAAACCAACGAGCGCCTTGATAACGGTCTGGCGGCCAGTGCCGCACTGAACGGTCTGTTCCAGCCGTACGGTGTCGGTAAACTGAATATCACTGCGGCGATGGGCGGATACCAGTCCACTCAGGCAGTAGCAGTGGGAACCGGTTACCGGTTCAACGAGAACATCGCTGTGAAGACAGGTGTCGCATACACCGGTTCGAACGATGTGATGTACAACATGGCTTTTAACCTTGAATGGTAATGCTGTGTTATGGTGACTGAAAGGTCATGTTTCATATACTCCTCCTTTCATATTGGCGTTTGAATTTATTTTTAATAAATAGTGAATTAATTATATTGATGACAGCAAGGCTGAAATTTGGATAATTAATCCTGCTATATTTGCCATGCTTTGGGAAATACATATTGCGTTCGTGTATTTCCCCTTTTTTATTTATGAATTATTTGTTTATTGAATGGTCATTTGAAAAGCAGTTATAAAATAAATAAAAACCACCTGTATAATTTATACAGATGGCTTTCAGACAGTAACTAACTTAATTAAATTCTTTTGGATCCGGCCCTAAGCGGGTACCTGAATCGAGAGACTGAATCTGTGAGAGTTCTTCTTTCTCCAGACGGAAATCAAAGACATCAAAGTTTTCATGAATCCGCGAAGGGGTGACTGATTTCGGTATCACAATCAGCCCGCGATCCAGATGCCAGCGAATCACTATCTGTGCTGGTGTTTTCTGGTATTTCGCCGCTAATGCCTGAATGATATCAGTATCAAAAACGCCTTCGCCGCCCTGTGCCAGCGGACTCCAGGATTCAGTGTGAATGGAATGGGTCGCATTCCAGGCCTGAAGCTCGCGCTGTTGCAGCAGAGGATGCAGTTCTATCTGATTGAGTACCGGTGCCACGCCGGTTTTGTGGATAATGCGCTGCAAATGGCCGATATCAAAATTACAGACACCGATACTGCGGGTCAGTCCGGATTTCTGTAATTCAATCAACTGCTCCCAGGCGGAGACATAATGGTCTTCTGCCGGTGCGGGCCAGTGGATCAGATACAAATCCACATAATCGAGCTGTAACTTTTTCAGGCTCGCTTCCAGCGCCTTACCGGCATGTTGCTGATCGCTGTTCCACAGTTTGGTGGTGATAAACAACTCGTCTCGGGGAACGGTGGTCGCTTTCAGTCCTTCACCGACACCTTCCTCGTTCTGATAAATCGCGGCAGTATCAATCAGCCGGTAACCGGTTTCGAGTGCGGTCTGCACAGCAGAGCCGACCACGTCGTTCCCGGCTTTCCAGACACCCAGCCCCAGTTGCGGCATTAAGTGTCCGTCAGATAAGGTAACTAATGCAGGTTTGTTCATGTGGCCTCCAATCAGTGTTTATGGTGTATCAGACGGCAGCTCGGTAGATCCGTTCACTGACTTCCGGTGTGATGTCCTGGTGTTCACCCAGGGCAGTCTGGCCGTGTTCAGTAAGCTTGGCAACCAGTTTGGGAATGCCGCTGTCATCAATCTGATAATCAGAGAAACGGGTTTTTATGCCCAGCTCTTCAAAGAAAACGCGGGTTGCTTCAATGGCGCACTCAATCCGGCTCTCTTCAGAACCGTCTGTCAGATGCCAGACACGCTCAGCGTACTGTAATAATTTTTCGCGCTTGGTTTTGCGTTTTTCCCGCAGCAGTGCCGGTAACACAATCGCCAGTGTCTGCGCGTGATCCAGTCCGTACAGCGCAGTAATTTCATGGCCCAGTGCGTGGGTTGCCCAGTCCTGCGGCACACCGGCACCAATCAGCCCGCTCAGCGCCTGGGTGGCGGCCCACATCACATTGGCACGGCTGTCATAATCCTCCGGGTTTGCCAGTACTTTCGGGCCTTCCTCAATCAGTGTCAGCAGAATACCTTCTGCAAACCGGTCCTGAATTTTGGCATTCACCGGATACGTCAGATACTGCTCGAGGGTGTGAATAAAGGCATCGACCACACCGTTGGCTGTCTGGCGCGGCGGCAGGGTGTAAGTGGTCTGCGGATCAAGAATGGCACACTTCGGATGCACCAGCGGGTGACCGAATGATTGCTTATCTCCGGTTTCACGGCGGCTGACCACAGAAAAACAGTTGGTTTCAGAACCGGTGGCCGGAAGTGTCAGCACACAGGCAATCGGCAGTGCACTGCGGATATTGCGGCCTCCGGTGGTGATGATATCCCACGGATCGCCCGGATAATCCACCGCAGCGGCAATAAACTTGGTACCGTCGATAACAGACCCGCCGCCGACCGCCAGCAGATAGCTGATGTCATGCTCACGGATATACGCAATCGCTTTTACCAGCGTTTCATAGGCCGGGTTCGGCTCGATACCTGAAAATTCATGAACATCATAACCGTCCAGGGCAGCCAGTACCTGCTCGTAAACACCGTTACGCTTAATACTGCCGCCGCCGTACAGCATCAGTACTTTGGCATCTTTCGGGATTTCACTGCTGAGTTTGGCGATTTGGCCTTTGCCGAAACGAATTTTTGTCGGGGTGAAAAGAGTGAAGTTGTTCATTATTTCTCCGGGTAAGATTAGGAAAAATGAAGCGGATAACCATTAAGTGTAGTGTAAATCAGGGCAGGCGTGGTGGCGAACCGGATTGTGCTTTCCGGCACACCGGCAGCAAAAAGGCTCCCGCAGGAGCCCTTATCTTATTTCTTATGGACGCGGTGGCGTCTGCGGTTAAGCAGGGCGCGGCGTCTGCGGTAGTGTCGGATGAGCAGATACAGGGATGCCACGATACCGACAATCAGGAAAAAGACCGGGATCAGCAGCAGTGCGGTCATTACCGTTTTTTCGTGTGCTTTGACAAACGGGATCTGATTGAGCACATAACCGAAGGTGGTAATAATCGCCACCCAGAGGAATCCGCTCAGCCAGTTAAAGAACTGGAAACGGCGGTTCGGCAGCGAGGAGAGACCTGCCAGCATCGGCAGCAGAGTACGGACAAAACCGAGAAAACGACCGATCAGCAGGGCATACAGGCCGTGGCGGTTAAACAGCACTTCGGCTTTCTGATGGTAATTTTTCGGGATCTGCGTCATCCAGCGCCTGACGGTTTTGGTATCACTCAGCCAGCGCCCCTGAACAAAACCCAGCCAGCTGCCGATACCGGCGGCGGCGGTCAGAATAGCCAGTGTCGGCAGGAAATCCATCACGCCCTTCGCAATCAGTGCGCCTGACAAAATAAGCAGGGTATCCCCGGGCAGAAACGCGGTGGGCAGAATGCCGTTCTCCAGCACAATAACGGTGAAGAGGATAGCGTAAACCAGCCAGAGGACTTCGGGATTAGAGAGTGTGGCAAAATCGTGAGACCAGAGCGCACTCACAATCTCTGATAAACTAGACATTAGATTTCCTGTAAAACGAGATCCGGAACAACGGTACAGACAGTGTATCGCAAAAATTGCTCACCCGTTTGATTTGATCGGGTTTTTCTTCCGATTCACTGACGGTATAAAGGGAGGTTGGTGAATCATGTCTCTGTGGGCATTTTTTGTGCGTTTTATCTGTGGTGATCCCGGACGGATGACTGAAAACCCTTAGCATTCCGTGTGAAATTTTCCGCCGGAATCGCATTTTTTTGGTAAACGGTAATGATAATTACTATCAAATTGCTCAGGGTTTGGTATGATCAGCGGGTTTCGTTTTTTGGGTAGCGATGAATAACACGATTTATTTTTTGCTGAGAAAGAGTTCATAACAAAAGAGAGTTGAAGGCCAACTGATGCGTAATTTGACCGTTTCTGTGCTATTGGCATTATGTTTAACCGGCAGTGCATTCGCAGATAACACTGCAGCTGTCACACCAGCGACAACAACACCTGTCACCGCGCCGGCAGCAACCGCCGGTCAGCCTGCTCAGACGCCTGAACAACCGGCGGCCCCGGTATCCGCGACAGAGGTTCCTGTTCAGGAAATCAGCGCAGCACCGGCAGACGGTAACCGTGGCTTTGCGGCGGAATTGTCCGTGATTTCCATGTATCAGGGCGCGGATGTTATCGTTAAATCGGTTATGATCGGCCTTATTATAGCCTCAGTGATTACCTGGTCCATTTTCTTTGCCAAGGGTGCGGATCTTATCGCTTCCCGCCGCCGTATCCGCCGTGAAGCGGCAGCAATCAAAGATGCCCGCTCGCTGGATGAAGCGGCTGCGATTGCCGATAAATTCGGGAAAAAGAGCGTCACCCGGATGTTGGTGCTTGATGCCGTCAATGAGCGGACTGCATCAGAAAAAAGCCGTGATCTGAGCGGCATCAAAGACCGTGTGACATTCCGTCAGGAGCGTATCGTTGCCGGTGTTGCCCGTCATATGGGACGTGGTAACGGCTATCTGGCCACTATCGGGGCTATCTCACCGTTTGTCGGTCTGTTTGGTACGGTATGGGGTATCATGAACAGCTTTATCGGCATCGCCCACTCACAGACCACCAACCTCGCTGTTGTGGCGCCCGGGATTGCAGAAGCACTGCTGGCAACGGCACTGGGTCTGGTCGCGGCAATTCCTGCGGTCGTTATCTACAACATCTTTGCCCGTATGATTTCCGCTTACCGTGGTGACCTGGGTGATACCGCAGCACACACTATTTTATGGCTGGGCCGTGATCTCGACCTGGCAGACAGCAAAGCAGGGTAATATCTGATGGCAATGCGTCTTAACGAAGAGTCGGATGACAGCGGCGAATTGCATGAAATTAACGTCACACCTTTTATTGATGTGATGTTGGTTCTGCTGATCATCTTTATGGTGGCCGCACCGCTGGCGACCGTTGATATTAAAGTGAATCTGCCGGCCTCAACGGCAAAACCACAGCCGCGTCCGGAAAAACCGGTCTTCCTGACGGTGAAAGCAGATAACCAGCTGCTGGTGGGCGAGCAGGAAGTCACAAAAGAAACACTGGCTCAGATCCTGGATCAGACCACGGAATCCAATAAGGAAACCACGATCTTCTTCCAGGCAGATAAAACGGTCGATTATGAAACGCTGATGGGCATTATGGATGCTCTGCGCAAAGCGGGATATCTGAAAGTCGGGTTAGTGGGTATGGAGTCGGCGGAGAAATAATCATCCGCAGCCTGAAATGAAAAAAGCCGTTCATGATGAACGGCTTTTTTGTTGCCACACTCTGATGGCCTCAGCGCGGCGGCGGGTGAGTTCCGCTTTGATGTCCGCGCCTTTAAAACCGGCCTCAATCACCGGTTTGACGGCAACCAGCTGTGCAAGCGAGAAGGCCTCAGCCAGTAACTGCCCCTGCGGATAATCTGCTGCATCCGGTGCTATCCGGCTGCGGTAATCCGCTTCACAAAGGATAGCCAACTGAGTGATGCGCTCCGGCTTGCGCCAGGCATCCAGTGAATCAAACAGGGCAATGATATCGTCTGCGGCCAGATGGCTGATGTCATGAACAGTCCGGTAATCACGGGTGGCAAGCAGAGCCAGATCCCGTGCCGGGTTCGGCACCCGCAGGCGCTCAGACATCTTCTGAATTGCGGCGGTTTCCTCTGCGGTACTGTGACAGCTCAGGTAAAGACACAGCGCAGCAAAGCGGATATCTGTACTGTCAGTCAGAAGCACTGTCCGGCGCAGGAGTGCGGCGGTCAGGATGTCATAGCCTGTCTGCCCGTCAGTGGCGCTGAACAGGGCTTCCAGCTCCGGAAACAGCACTGCCAGCGCACCGCAATCACGCAGTACCGCAAAATAGATATCCGGGCACGGGCTGTTCAGGGCTTTTTCTGTCTCTTTCCAGACCCGCTCCGCCGTCAGATGGGCAAGCTCTCCCTGCTGCGTGATAGCAGACATCAGCGCCAGGGTTTCCGGTGCAATAACAAATCCCTGCGGGGCGAAACGGGCAGCAAAGCGTGCCACGCGCAGCACGCGCAGCGGATCTTCCGTAAACGCCGCAGAAACATGGCGGAGCACCCGGTTTTTCAGGTCATCCGCCCCGTGATACGGGTCATGCAGTGTGCCATCAACTGATTGGGCAATGGCATTGATGGTCAGATCCCGGCGCTGTAAATCATCTTCCAGCGTGACATCCGGCGCACTGTAACAGGCAAACCCGGTATATCCGGCCCCGGTTTTCCGCTCTGTCCGGGCCAGCGCATACTCCTCCCGGGTATCCGGATGGAGAAATACCGGGAAATCACGCCCGACCTGCTGATAGCCGCGCGCCAGCATCATTTCCGGGGTGGCACCGACAACCACCCAGTCTCTGTCCGAGACAGGCAGACCCAGCAGGGCATCGCGGACTGCGCCGCCGACCAGATAAATATCCACGCTTTTCTCCGTACTGCGGTTACTGTGAGGCTCAGTTCATCCAGCGATCTTTTTTCTTGCGGCGCGGGATCATATGCGGGAGCAGCAGACCCAGCAGCAGACCGGCACCGGCTACACCGCCGCCGTACATAAACCATTGCAGGATAATATCGCGTTGTTTGTCATCCAGCTGCACACTGATGGCATCCAGTTTTTTCTTTGCGACCACAACCTGATTACGCAGGCTGTCATTCTCTTTTTTCAGGTTATTGATGATATCATCACTGGCGGCCACACGGTTTTGCATGTCCGCCGTTTTGTCGTTCCAGGTGCCGTCGATATTGGCGAGTTTGCCGCGCAGGGTTTTAATTTCTTCTTCCATGGCCGGTACGCGTTCTTTCAGGCTCGGCGTGGTGCTCAGCAGCTCTTTCGGTAACCAGACATCACGGTTTTTGCTGTCACGGACACGGACAAAACCGCTCTCATTATTCACATCAAGAACGGTGACTTTTTCTCCGGAATTGAGTGAACCGGCAATGCGATAGCGGTTGCTCGGGCCGCTGTGAACATAGGTGGAGAGGTCATCAGAGACATAACGGATTTCTTCAGCATGGGCGGTAATGCTGACGGTTGCTGCAAACAGCAAAGGGAGTAAGGCGAGTTTTTTCATCGTCATAAGCTTTATCAATCGTTGGTTATGAATAGCATACTAATGAGTTAAGTGTGCGGGTGCAAACGTTAAACAGCCATGAGATTACTCTTAACAACGGAATAAATGACGGGATAAAGTGGATAAACAGCGAAAAATCCGGCTGTTTATAACAAATTAGTGTCATCTTTATCACGAATGCAGGGTCAGACTGACGATAAATAACGGTATAAGATTACGGGAATGTCTATGAGCGATTACGAAACAGAACTGAAATTTGCGGTAAAACCGGAAGCCATCACGGCGGTGATCGCCGCGCTGACCGCCTTTCCTCATCAGCATTTCCGTGCTGTCCGCCTGACCAACAGCTATTTTGAAACAGCTGACGACACACTGCGGCAGTGGGATATGGGGTTGCGGATCCGGGGATGTGATACCGAATATGAAATGACCCTGAAAACGGCCGGAAATGATATCGGCGGTTTACATCAGCGTCCTGAATATAATATTCCGCTCTCCCGCCCGGAACTGGATTTAGCGGCACTGCCTGCTGATGTCTGGCCGCCGGAAACGGATGTCGCGGCGCTGCAATCATCACTGCAGGCTCGTTTTACCACGGATTTCGCCCGTGAAAAGTGGCTGCTGACAGTCAATCACAGTGTGGTGGAAGCGGTGCTGGATCAGGGCAGTGTGGTTGCCGGTGAGGCAGAATGTCCGATTTGCGAATTTGAGATGGAACTGAAAGAAGGTACAGCCGCTGATTTGCTGACAGCTGCCAAAGCTCTGGCGGAATTGCCGGGGCTGCGCCTTGCCGGGCGCAGCAAAGCGGCACGCGGCTACTGGCTGGCACAGGGCGCACCGGTACCGAAACTGCCTGAACTGTTCACAGCGTGGGATCCGCAGACCCCGCTGACCGATGTGGTTGTCCGTCTGATCAAACAGTGGCAGAGCCTGGAAGAAGCCTGGCTGCTGGATGCGGACGGTGCATTACCGGCATTGCAGCAAACCCTTTCTCTGCTGCTGACACTGGCAGACCACTATCCCGGCGCGGTGCCTGATTTCGTCCGTGACTGTCCGCTGCCGGAGGTGGCATCGTCACTGGCGGAAGCGGATGCAAAATCTGCGGATGTCTGTTTCAGTCCGGTATGGTTGCAGTGTAAACTGGCTTTCACGCAATGGGTTTTCGCACTGTGGATGGCGGCGCCTGCCATGCCGTAACCGGGTGTTGAGCTGTTATGTGAATCTGATAACAAAAGGAACATTGATGCTGCCGCTGACCCCGATACTCCGGCAAGCTGCTGAGCGGGTAACCGCCCGGCTTGATACCGGACTGGTGCCTTACTCTGAACAGGAAGCGCTGATTTTTGCCGGCAGTGATTTTGTGGCAGAGCAGTGTATCCGCCACCCGGACTGGCTCTCCGCCCTCCGCAATACACCACCGCAGCCGGATGAATGGCAGGATTATGCCGCCCGCCTGACGGAGATGATGGCGGATGCCGCACAGGAAGAGGATGTGATGCGGGTGCTGCGCCTGTTCCGTTATCAGATGCTGATGCGCATTGCCGTCATGCAGATCCTGCGCCGGAGCACGACAGAAGAGACGCTGCGCCAGCTCAGTGAACTGGCGGAAGTGCTGATTATCGCCGCCCGTGACTGGCTCTATCAGCGCTGTTGTGCGGACTGGGGCACACCCTGCTCGGCAGACGGCAGCGCAATGCCGCTTCTGATCCTCGGGATGGGGAAACTGGGCGGCGGCGAGCTGAATTTCTCCTCCGATATCGATCTTATTTTTGCTTATCCGGAAAACGGTGTCACACAAGGTGGCCGCCGCGAGCTGGAAAACGCGCAGTTCTTTACCCGCCTGGGACAAAAAATTATCAGAATGCTGGATCACGCCACGGCGGACGGTTTCGTCTACCGCGTGGATATGCGCCTGCGGCCGTTCGGCGACAGCGGGCCGCTGGTGTTCAGCTTCTCCGCCCTGGAAGATTATTATCAGGAGCAGGGACGCGACTGGGAGCGTTATGCGATGGTCAAAGCGCGTATCCTCGGTCGTGATGATTCTGCTTACAGTGAGACGCTGCGCCGGATGCTGCGCCCGTTTGTTTACCGCCGCTATATTGATTTCAGTGTGATCCAGTCTCTGCGTAATATGAAAGGTATGATTGGCCGTGAAGTCCGGCGGCGCGGGCTGACCAACAATATTAAACTCGGTGCCGGTGGCATCCGGGAAGTGGAATTTATCACTCAGGTCTTTCAGTTGATCCGCGGCGGACGTGAGCCGGGATTACAGACCCAGTCCCTGCATGCGGCGCTGGCGGAAATCGCCCGTCTGGGGCTGCTCGGTGAGGAGCAGGTCGCGCAGTTGCTGGATGCTTACGCGTATCTGCGGCGGCTGGAAAATCTGCTGCAGGCCATTAATGACAGTCAGACACAGACGCTGCCGGACTCACCGCTGGATCAGGCGCGGCTGGCGCAGGGGATGGATACCGCTTCGTGGGCGGATCTGGAAACGGTGCTGAACAATAAAATGGCGGCAGTGCATCAGATTTTTACCGATCTTATCGGTGAGGATGATGAGGAAAGTGAGGATGAAACCGCCTTACAGCCGTTTATCTCGCTGTGGGAGAGTGAGCCGGAACTGACTGATATCACCTCTCTGTTTTCCCTGAATGAAGAAGATGCCGCACAGTTTCTTACCGGTTTACAGGGGTTCCGGCAGGATCTCGGCAAACGGACCATCGGGCCGCGCGGACGGGATGTGCTGGACCACCTGCTGCCCAAACTGCTGGCGAAACTGGTATCACAACCGGATGCACAGCGGGTGTTGCAGCGCCTGACACCGCTGCTGCTCAGCATTGTCAGCCGGACCACCTATCTGGAGCTGCTGCTGGAATCCGATGTGGTACTGACCCATGTGGTGCGGTTGTGTGCGGCATCCCCGATGATTGCCGTGCAACTGGCACGCCATCCGCTGCTGCTTGATGAGCTGCTGGATCCGGCCTCACTCTACCAGCCGCTGCCACTGAATGCGTACCGCGATGAGCTGCGTCAGTATCTGATGCGGGTTCCGGAAGACGATGAAGAGCAGCAGCTTGAAGCACTGCGCCAGTTTAAGCAGGCGCAGTTACTGCGGATCGCGGCGGAAGATATCACCGGCGTGCTGCCGGTAATGAAAGTGAGTGATCACCTTACCTGGCTGGCAGAAGCGATGATCGGTGCTGTGGTGCAGCAGGCGTGGGGGCAGATGGTCAGACGTTATGGTGAACCTGCACATCTGACCCGCGACGGGGACAAAGGCTTTGCGGTGATCGGCTACGGCAAGCTGGGCGGCTGGGAGCTGGGCTATAGTTCTGATCTCGACCTGGTGTTTTTGCTGGATTGCCCGGAAGGCACACAAACCACCGGCCCGCGTGAAATCGACGCGCGGCAGTTCTATCTGCGGCTGGCGCAGTGCATTATGCATCTGTTCAGCACCCGCACATCATCCGGCGTGCTGTATGAGGTGGATGCCCGTCTGCGGCCATCCGGGGAAGCCGGGATGCTGGTCAGCACGCTGGAGGCATTTGCGGATTACCAGCAGAACAGCGCCTGGACCTGGGAGCATCAGGCGCTGATCCGTGCCCGTCAGGTGTACGGAGATGAGGCGATTGCTGCCCGTTTTGACAGCATCCGCCGCGATATTCTGTGCCGTCAGCGTGATAACGCACAGTTGAAACTGGATGTCCGTGAGATGCGCGAAAAAATGTATCAGCATCTCGGCAGCCGTGATGACAGCGTGTTTAACATCAAAACTGATCCGGGCGGGATCACGGACATTGAATTTATCGCTCAGTATCTGGTACTGCGTTTTGCACCGGAGAATAAAGCGCTGATCCGCTGGTCTGATAATGTCCGGATTTTTGAGCTGATGGCTAATTATGATGTGATGCCGGAAGAGGAGTCACTGCGGCTGACTGCGGCCTACATTATGATGCGCGACAGGCTGCATCATCTTTCTTTGCAGGATAAATCCGGCGTGGTGCCGCTGACTGAATTTGCCGCTGAGCGCGAATTTGTCCGCGCCCGCTGGCAGCACTGGCTCGGGGAATAAGCACCGGTTGCCGCACGCGGATTTTCTGTCCGGCGGCCGGTTTGTGATATTATCAGCAATAATTTCGTTATTCATAAGGTGGAGCAGGGAATGAAAGTAACACTCCCGGATTTTCAGAATGCCGCAGTTTTAGTCGTCGGTGATGTGATGTTAGACCGTTACTGGCACGGGCCGACCAGCCGGATCTCCCCGGAAGCCCCGGTACCGGTGGTGAAAGTCACTGAAATTGAAGAGCGTCCCGGCGGCGCGGCAAACGTGGCCATGAATATCGCGTCTCTGGGGGCAAATTCCCGCCTCGTGGGGCTGACCGGTATTGATGACGCCGCCCGTGCACTGACCGAACGCCTGAATGATGTGAAAGTCCGCTGTGATTTTGTCGGCCTGCCGACACACCCGACGATCACCAAGCTGCGCGTGTTATCCCGCAGCCAGCAGCTGATCCGCCTGGATTTTGAAGAAGGTTTTTCGGATGTAGATCCGCAGCCGATGCTTGAGCGTATCGCACAGGCACTGCCGCATATCGGTGCGCTGGTGCTGTCGGATTACGCCAAAGGCGCACTGGCGCATGTGGAAGAGATGATCGCGCTGGCCCGCAAATCCGGTGTACCGATCCTGATCGACCCGAAAGGCACCGATTTTGCCCGTTATCGCGGCGCGACCCTGCTGACGCCGAATATGTCAGAGTTTGAGGCTGTGGCTGGGAAATGCACCGATAATGCTGATATCGAAGAAAAAGGCCTGAAAGTTATCCGTGATTTCGATTTGCAGGCACTGCTGGTGACCCGCTCCGAGCAGGGCATGAGCCTGCTGCGTCCGGGACAGCCTGCCCTGCATCTGCCGACACAGGCGCAGGAAGTGTTTGATGTGACCGGTGCCGGGGACACGGTAATCGGTGTGCTGGCAACCTCGCTGGCCGCCGGGAAAACCCTGGACGAATCCTGTGCGCTGGCCAATGCCGCTGCAGGTGTGGTGGTCGGTAAGCTGGGGACATCCACCGTATCGCCGGTTGAACTGGAAAATGCCGTACGCGGCCGCAGCGATAACGGCTTTGGTGTGATGACCGAAGCAGAGCTGCATCAGGCGGTGGCGGATGCCCGTCAGCGCGGCGAGAAAGTGGTGATGACCAACGGCTGTTTCGACATTCTGCACGCCGGGCACGTCTCTTATCTTGCCAACGCCCGTAAACTGGGGGACCGCCTGATTGTGGCGGTAAACAGTGATGCCTCCACCAAACGTCTGAAAGGCGAAAGTCGTCCGGTCAACCCGCTGGATCAGCGGATGATTGTGCTTGGTGCGCTGGGTGCTGTGGACTGGGTGGTGCCGTTTGAGGAAGATACGCCGCAGCGTCTGATCGCTTCTGTTCTGCCGGATGTGCTGGTGAAGGGCGGGGATTACCGTCCGGAAGAGATCGCCGGTAGTGAGGAAGTGTGGGCCGCAGGCGGGGAAGTGAAAGTCCTCAATTTTGAGGATGGCATTTCCACCACCAATATCATCAATACGATCAATAAATCAAAGTAACCGGCTGATTATGCAGGAGATACGCACGGCGTATCTCCTGTTGTCATTACTCGCCGCCTTTTTCCGCCAGGCGCGCTTCCAGCTCTGCCAGACGTTTTTCCATCTGCGACAGCTTTTCGCGGGTGCGCAGCAGCACCTGAGTCTGCACATCAAACTCTTCGCGGTTGACTAAATCCAGCTTGCCGAGCTGTGACTGTAAAATGGCACGCATCTTTTTATCGATATCCGCTCCGATCTCCCGCACACCTTTCGGCAGCGCGCTTTGCAGCTGTGTGGCAATCTGTTCAATTTTTTTCGGGTCAATCATGATTTTTCCTTTCTGAGCCGGAGGATCGTTATGCCGCAAATAGTAACCTGTTACGGGATTCTGAACCAGTCTGAGTTCTCATTTTGAGCCCCTGGTAAAAATAACCACTGGCCGGGCTCACTCGTTGGGGGTATAGTAACTCTGCTATCTCAGGGCGGGGTGAAAGTCCCCACCGGCGGTAAACATTCCATTGCGAATGAAGCCCGCGAGCGCTTCACTACGGTGAAGGTCAGCAGATCCGGTGTAATTCCGGGGCCGACGGTTATAGTCCGGATGGGAGAGAGTCAGCATCAGCCGGGCAATATCCGCCCGTCCGATCGCATATCATCAATTATCTGCACAGGTAAAAACCTGTTGCGGCATGGTTTTATGACATGGCGTTATGATATGTATGCAACTCCTAAGATGCCCTGGTTCTGGTAATCATTTTTAATTACGATGAGGTTTATTTACCATGAATCAGACGCTGTTATCAGATTACGGCAATCCGATTGAACGTGCAGAACGTGCCATTGAAGCTATCCGTCAGGGACGGGGGGTAATGGTACTCGATGATGAAAACCGCGAAAACGAAGGCGACATGGTGTTCGCCGCCGAAACCATCACCGTTGAGCAGATGGCACTGACCATCCGTCACGGCAGCGGTATCGTGTGCCTGTGCCTGACTGACGAACGCCGTCAGCAGCTTGAGCTGCCGATGATGGTGGAGAACAACTCCAGCCAGTTCAAAACCGGCTTTACCGTCACGATTGAAGCCGCACACGGTGTGACCACCGGGGTGTCTGCGGCTGACCGCGTCACCACCATCCGCGCTGCGGTGGCTGATGGTGCTGTTCCGGCAGATCTGAATCGTCCGGGTCACGTATTCCCGCTGCGTGCACAGAACGGTGGTGTGTTAACCCGCCGCGGTCATACCGAAGCCTCTGTTGACCTGGCGACACTCGCCGGTCTGAAGCCGTACGGTGTGCTGTGTGAACTGACCAACGATGACGGCTCAATGGCCCGTGCACCGGAAGTGATTGTGTTTGCAAAAGCCCATGATATGCCGGTTGTGACTATTGATGACCTGGTGCAGTACCGTGAGCAGTTAATGGCGAAAGCGGGCTGACATCACTGACAGGGTCAGTAACTGAACAAGACTGAAATCCTGAGAATGCCGCTGCTGACACAGCGGCATTTTTGTATCCGCACTCCTGTCATATTTTTTGAATAACTTCATCATGATTACCCTGCGTGATAAATCCCGGAATGGCATACACTGATCTCAGTGAACAATTTTTGTGTGAGGTCAGCAATGAAACGATTACCGGCTCTGTTTGCGGGTCACGGCAGCCCGATGAATGTCCTGGAAACCAACCGTTATACCGAAACCTGGCGGCAGCTGGGAGAACAGATGCCACGCCCGTCCGCCATTCTGGTGATTTCCGCGCACTGGTATACACAGGGGGCGTGGCTGACATCTGCCGCACACCCGCGCACTATCCATGATTTTCGCGGTTTTCCGCCTGCGCTGCATGAAACGGAATATCCGGCTCCCGGATCATCTGAGCTGGTGGCGCGGGTAAAAGATCTGCTCAGTGATGATAATATCGGGGAAGATCACGGCGAGTGGGGGTTAGATCACGGCAGCTGGGGGATCTTAGTGAAAATGTATCCGGATGCGGATATCCCGGTGGTGCAGCTCAGCCTCGACGGCAGCAAACCGGCGCAATGGCATTATGATACCGGCCGTAAACTGGCGGCACTGCGCGATGAAGGTGTGCTGGTGCTCGGCAGCGGTAATGTGGTGCATAATCTGCGAGAAATGGACTGGCAGAATGCACAGGCCGAACCGTATCCGTGGGCAGTGAGCTTTAATAATTTCGTGCGTGATAACCTGGAGAGCGACGCCCGGCCGCATCCGCTGGTGAATGCACTTGAGCGCGAAGACGGCAAACGGTCGAATCCGTCGCCGGAACACTATCTGCCGCTGCTCTATATTCTCGGTATGCGGCAGGGCAGCGAGCCGGTCACCGTACCGGTGGATGGTATTGAATCCGGCTCACTGAGTATGCTGACAGTCAAAGTCGGCTGACGATTTCTTTTGTCATAAAAAATCCCCGGGACATCTGATGTCCCGGGGATTTTTGTATCAGCCAGAGACTATTCGTCAGTCAATAATGACATGCGGATAGAAACGGGAGAGATCCTGGGTGATAAGCTCTTTATCTTCACGGATGCAGATCCCGGCAGATTCATCATTTACCAGCCAACTGCCTACGAGGGTATAGCTGTCGCCGAATTTCGGCAGGGAATGGAACTGCTGGACAATCATGCCTTCTTCGCCGTAAGGGCCGTCCGCTGCGGCGATTTCTTTGCCGTTTTCGATAATACGGATATTGGCACCTTCGCGGGAGAACAGCGGCTTGATGACGTAGCTCTCCATTTCAGGATATGGTTTATCCGCAAAATAGGCAGGCAGCAGGTTCGGATGATCCGGGAACATTTCCCACAGCATCGGCAGCAGGGCTTTGTTGGAGATAATGCTCTTCCAGGCCGGTTCCAGCCAGCGAACACCGGCGTCTGTCAGCTTGGTGGAGAAAATCTCCCTCATCATAAATTCCCACGGATAGAGTTTAAACATGTTGCTGATAATCTGATCCTGAAGATCAGTAAACTCACCGCGATCGCCCAGCCCGATATCTTCGATAAACAGAAAATCAGTGGTGACACCGGCTTCCTGTGCACAATCCTGCAAATACTGGATAGTACCGCGATCTTCCACGGAATCCTGACAGCAGGCCATGTGCAGATAACGGAACCCGTACTCTTCCGCCAGCACCCCGAAACGCTCAATCAGCTTTTCCTGGATGCCGTTGAACTGATCGGCATTTTCCGGCAGGTTACCGGCGGCAATCTGGTCTTCCAGCCAGATCCACTGGAAGAAAGCAGATTCATACAGCGATGTTGGTGTATCCGCATTATTTTCCAGTAACTTCGGCGGATTAACGCCGTCATAGGCCAGATCCAGGCGTGAATAAAGCGACGGCTGGCGGGTTGCCCATGACTCACGCACGAAATCCCAGCAGTGTTTCGGGATTTGAAAACGGGCCATCAGCTCGTCACTTTGTGTGACTTTATCCACCACCTGAAGACACATCTGATGCAGTTCGCTGGTCACTTCCTCGATTTCATCGATTTGTGCCATAGAAAACTGATAACAGGCATCTTCTGACCAGTACGGCTCGCCGTACATAGTATGAAAATGGAAGCCGAATTCCTCGGCTTTCCCGCGCCAGTCAGGGCGCTCGCTAATCGCTACGCGTTTCATGTAAATCAGCCGCCCATTGAACGGGAAGATGAATTGCTGCTGCCGGATGAGCGCTGCATGGTGTTCTGTTTCGCCACGCTGTCACCGAAGCCACCGCGTGTGGTGGTGGTTGTGGTGGCCGGTTTTGGTGCCATGGCGGTTTTCGGTACTGTCATGCTGCGTCCGCCGGTGGCAGAACCGTAGTTTTTACCGGTGGCATCAACAAACTTGCCGTTAGCCGGGCTTGCCGGGTTACGGGAAGTGAACAGCGGCTGAGAAGCAGCGGCACCGCCGCCCATCATACGGCCCATCATATAACCGGCCATCAGCGGCATCCAGAAGCTGCCGGATGCCTGGGCAGGTTGCTGCTGCTGGCTGTTATTCGCCAGCTCTGTTGGTGCCTGAGTACACTGGGCTTCACCGAATTCCGCCACGCAGTCTTCGCGGGTGGCATATTTCGGTGCGGTTTTTGCTGCTTCTTCCAGTGCGTTGTTATAGGCAGTGGTACATTCACCGGCCTGTGACGGGTTCGCGGCGGAGCACTGCTCTGCGGTGGTGTAGAGCGCAACGGTTTCATCGGCTTCATCGCAGGCGGTTAACATCAGAACAGCGCCGACAGCAGCCGCAACAGGTGCCAGGCGGTACTGACGCCAGGTTTTGCGGAAAGCGTCGCGGTTAATATTCTTGGTGCGTTTCATTGTCATCGTCGTTATATCCGGAAACGGTTTTATGGGAGGTAATTACTGTCTAGGATAGGGGAAAACTGTGTGAAATTAAAGCAATAATCTGCTTTTTGCATCTGATGTGAATTAAATCAGATTAACAGAAAAAAAAGATACCGGTATCGCGGTATTTTTACGGGGGGAATACGCCCGGCCGGTGTAATTATATTGCGGCCTCCGGTATATAACCTGATATTTCACTGCCCGGCAGAAGTATTATCCGCAAAAACAGCAAAAGTATAAAAAAACCCGCCGGAAGGCGGGTTCTTATCATACAAACATCAGGATCAGCGGGTGGTCGGTGCCACGGAAGCCGGTGATGTGGAAATAGTTTTACCCAGCACCTGGTTGAGGCGCAGGATATCGTCTTCATTCAGCGTACCGCGTGCCTGACCGATATAAAGCTGGTTAATCAGATAGTCATAACGGGCGTTGGACAGACTTTTCTTCGCTTCATACAGGGTAGTGGTGGCGTTCAGCACATCCACAATCGTACGCGTACCCACCTGATAACCGGCTTCGGTTGCATCGAGTGAGCTTTCCGCAGAGGTCACAACCTGTTTGTAGGCGTTCACGCTGCTGATTGAGGCGTTGATATTGTTGTAAGAAGAGCGGGTGGTCTGAACAACCTGACGCAGTGTCGCTTCCAGTTTTTCGCTGGCAGCGGTATAGCCGTACTGAGCCTGATCAACCTGTGATGACACGGCACCACCGGTGTACAGCGGGATACTGACGTTCACGCCGATGGTGCTCTGACCGGCGTAGCTGTTATTTGGGCGGCCGTTAGGGTAGCCGTTGCCGCTGTAATCGGTGTTGGTTACGCCTGTGCCGGCACTCAGGTTTACAGTCGGATAGTGACCGGATTCCGCCAGGCTGATTTGCTCTTTCGCCAGATTACGGCTCAGTGTGGCACCCAGCAGGTTCAGGTTACGTTCCTGTGCTTCTTTCAGCAGGGCTTCGATGGCATCCGGGGCATTGGTTTTAAAGCGGTTCACATCCAGGGAGGCTAATTCGCTGTAATAAATACCGCTCACCTGACGCAGTGCTTCAATGGCGTTTTCGACATCATTACGGCCGGCGACTTCCTGAGCCAGAACACTGTCGTAGTTAGCGCGGGCGTTCTGTACGTCAGTAATGGCTACCAGACCCACATTGAAACGCTGAGTGGTCTGATCCAGCTGGCGGTAGACGGCTTCTTTCTGTGCCTGTACGAAAGACAGGGTATCCAGCGCGCGCAGAACATTAAAGTAAGCAACGGCGGTATCCACAATCAGCTGCTGTTGGGCACTCTGGAATGTGATATCGCTGATCCCGGCAGTTTGTTCCTGCAGGTTCAGCTGACGCCATTTGCTCATGTCAAAAATTGTCTGAGTCAGTTTCAGCTGTGCATTCAGTGCATTATTGCTCTGGTTACTGTTATCACGGTAACCGGTGTTATAGTCATAACCCCCGCTTAAACCTAACTGCGGCAGTAACGGACTGCGGGCTTCGTTAATTTTTTCGAAAGCCTGGTTACGTTCAGCCTGAGTCTGACGGAGGGTCGGGTTGGTCTCTTTCGCTTTTTGATAAACCTGCAGGAGGTCTTCAGCCTGGGTGACAGAGCTGAAACCTGCCACACTCACAGCAATGAGAAGAGAAAGCAGTTTCTTCATTAGGATTCCTTTTTGCACAGCGCTAATCTGTCAGTTGCCTCACGGGAAGCACCAAATGGCTCTAATTCTAGCAGAGTCCGCTCGCTAATAAAGGTAGCCGTTTGTGCCTTCTGCGTTAAATTAGCTTAACTTTACCTCAACGGGATGAAAATTTCTTTATCTCAGCAGAGGAAAAAGGCCATTATCACTGATAATTGATGTATTGGCGGAGAAAATAGTATGAAACACACATCCGGATTACCTTTTGCGTTCAGCAGCGATGACGTGGAGATAATCAGTAAGAAAACCCTGTTTTCAGGATTCTTTAAGATTAATGAATACCGTTTCCGTCACCGGTTATTTGAGGGCGGCTGGAGCCCGGAAATCCGCCGCGAAGTCTTCGAACGGGGCAATGCCGGAGTGATTTTGCCGTATGATCCGGTCCGTGATGAAATTGTGCTGATTGAACAGATTCGTCTGCCGGCCATCGAAAGTGGTCAGACGCCCTGGCTGCTGGAAGCCGTGGCCGGGATGATCGATAAAAGCGGGGAATCCGCTGAAGATGTGGTACGGCGTGAAGCGGAAGAGGAAGCGGGGCTGAAAATCGGCCGCTGTACCTTTGCACTGAGTTATCTTTCAAGCCCGGGCGGGACGTCCGAGCGGATGTATGTGTATATCGGCGAGGCAGATACCACAGCGGCGGGCGGGGTTCACGGGCTGGCGCAGGAGAATGAGGACATCCGTGTTCATGTGGTCAGCCGGGAACAGGCGTATGAATGGGTTGAAAAAGGTGTGATCGATAACGCAGCAACTGTCATTGCAATTCAGTGGCTTACACTGCACTATGAACGTATACGCACAACGTGGCGGGATAAATAATCCGGATTTTTTTATACGCATCCGGGGAATTGTGTGCGGGATTGCAGATCTTCTTCGCCGAAACACGTTATCATTATATGTTAGTTGTTAAAATAACAAGGACATCGATTGGAAACCCCGTTGCACTTGCCCGTGGCTGACGGCGCTGCGGTCAGAATTTTACAGATTACTGATACGCATCTTTTTGCCGGCGAAACCGACACGCTGCTGGGCATTAATACCCTGCACAGTTACCATGCCGTGCTGGATGCTATCGTAAAACAGCAGTTACCGGCCGACCTGATTGTTGCCACCGGTGATCTGGTTCAGGATCAGAGCACCCGGGCTTATCAGCGGTTTACGGACGGTATTGCCCGTTTACCGGCGCCGTGTGTCTGGCTGCCGGGGAATCATGATTACCAGCCGTCCATGGCGCAGGAGCTGGCCGCCGCCGGTATCTCTCCCTCCAAGCAGGTGCTGCTCGGGGATCAGTGGCAGATCCTGCTGCTCGACAGTCAGGTTCAGAGTGTGCCGCACGGCGAACTGAGTGATGATCAGCTTATCTGGCTGGATAACTGCCTGGCGCAGCAGCCTGACCGCCATACTGTTGTTATGCTGCATCACCATCCGCTGGCATCCGGCTGTACCTGGCTCGATCAGCACAGTCTGCGCAACTCGCATATGCTGGCTGAGGTTCTGACCCGCTATCAGAATATTGAAGGTATTTTGTGCGGGCATATTCATCAGGATCTGGATGTGATGTGGAACGGTATCCGCATGCTGGCCACGCCGTCGACCTGTGTCCAGTTCAAACCGCACTGCACCAATTTTACGCTGGATACCGCCGCTCCGGGCTGGCGTTATCTGGAGCTGACCACCGGTGATAATCCGTCGCTGACCACACAGCTGTTCCGGCTGGATACGGATGAATTCAGCCCCGACCTGGGTTCGGACGGTTACTGATGGCGACGCTCCTTTATCTGCACGGCTTCAACAGTTCCCCGTTGTCAGAGAAAGGGACGATGCTGAAAGCGTGGCTGGCAGAGCACCATCCGGCGATCCGGATGTTACAGCCGCAGATCCCCTGCTATCCGGATGAGGCTGCACTGTTTCTGGAAGATCTGATGAACTCGCTAGCCGGTGAGACCACCGGAATTGTCGGGTCGTCGCTGGGCGGGTATTTTGCCCTCTGGCTGTCACAGGCGTTTGATGTCCCCGCTGTGGTGGTCAATCCGGCTGTATATCCGTTTGATCTGCTTCAGGATTATCTCGGGGACAATCAAAACCCCTACACCGGCGAACGTTACACACTCGAACCGCATCATATGCAGGATTTACGGGCGATTTTTGCCGATCCTGTCGAATCACCGGATTTGATCTGGTTATTGCAGCAGACCGGCGATGAAGTGCTGGATTACCGCCAGGCGGTCACCCATCTGGTGGCATGCAAACAGACGATTGAACCCGGCGGAAACCATGCCTTTACCGGATTTCAGCGCTATTTTCCGCAGATAATTGAGTTCCTCGGCCTCGGCCATTAATGAAAAATCGTATTTAAATTTATCAGGGACTGGTATTATCGCCAGTATCATTCACGTATTTTGTTTATTTTTTAGCGAAAAACCGATAATCCAACATGACGCAATCATCTTATAACGCAGAGGATATTGAAGTCCTCAGTGGTTTGGAGCCTGTCCGCCGCCGTCCGGGTATGTATACGGACACGACGCGGCCGAATCACCTTGCTCAGGAAGTTATCGACAACAGCGTCGATGAGGCTTTAGCTGGTCACGCTAAATCTGTCGAAGTTATTTTACATAAAGATCAGTCTGTTGAAGTGATTGACGATGGGCGCGGAATGCCGGTGGATATCCACCCGGAAGAGAAAGTCTCTGCGGTCGAACTGATCATGACCCGCCTGCATGCCGGGGGGAAGTTCTCCAATAAAAACTATCAGTTTTCCGGTGGTCTTCACGGGGTAGGTATTTCCGTGGTCAATGCGTTGTCAAAACGCACCGAAGTGACTGTCCGCCGTGACGGACAGGTTTATCAGATTGCCTTTGAAAATGGTGACAAAGTCAGTGAACTGGCTGTCATCGGGCAGTGCGGCAAACGCAACACCGGTACCAGCGTACATTTCTGGCCGGATGAGCAGTTTTTTGACAGTCCGCGCTTCTCTGTCTCCCGGCTGGTGCATCTGCTGAAAGCCAAAGCCGTGCTGTGCCCGGGTGTTGAGATCCTTTTCAAAGATAATGTGAACGAGACTGAACAGCGCTGGTGCTACCAGGATGGCCTGACCGATTACCTGATGGAAAACGTCAACGGCCTGGTCACTTTGCCGGAAGCGGCGTTTACCGGCAAACATG
The DNA here is from genome assembly GCF_022819185.1 of Morganella sp. HSTU-ASny43. Taxonomy (NCBI): domain Bacteria; kingdom Pseudomonadati; phylum Pseudomonadota; class Gammaproteobacteria; order Enterobacterales; family Morganellaceae; genus Morganella; species Morganella sp. HSTU-ASny43. The sequence goes on along the minus strand of NZ_WSPG01000005.1, from coordinate 48,058 downwards.
CCGGGGACAACGAAGAGGTGGACTGGGCGCTGCTGTGGCTGCCGGAAGGCGGCGAACTGCTGACTGAAAGCTACGTCAACCTGATCCCGACCCCGCTGGGCGGTACCCATGCCAATGGCCTGCGCCAGGGGCTGCTCGACGGTATCCGCGAGTTCTGCGAATTCCGTAATATTCTGCCGCGCGGCGTGAAGTTATCCGCTGACGATATCTGGGAGCGCTGTGCGTATGTGCTCTCCGTGAAAATGCAGGATCCGCAGTTTGCCGGTCAGACCAAAGAACGTCTCTCATCACGCCAGTGCGCGGCATTTGTCAGCGGTGTGGTGAAGGATGCATTCAGTCTGTGGCTCAACCAGAACGTACAGGCAGCGGAACAGCTGGCGGAAATGGCGATTGCCAGCGCCCAGCGCCGTCTGCGGGCCGCGAAAAAAGTGGTGCGCAAAAAGCTGACGTCAGGTCCGGCGCTGCCGGGGAAACTGGCGGACTGTTCATCCCAGGATCTGAATCAGACCGAACTGTTTCTGGTGGAAGGGGACTCGGCGGGCGGTTCAGCCAAGCAGGCGCGTGACCGCGAATTCCAGGCCATCATGCCGCTGCGCGGTAAGATACTGAATACCTGGGAAGTGTCGTCTGATGAAGTGCTGGCATCTCAGGAAGTGCATGATATTTCCGTGGCTATCGGTATCGATCCGGACAGCGACGATTTAAGCACCCTGCGTTATGGCAAAATCTGTATCCTCGCGGATGCGGACTCGGACGGGCTGCACATCGCCACCCTGCTGTGTGCGCTGTTTGTGCGTCACTTCCCGGCGCTGGTGAAAGCCGGTCATGTCTATATGGCTATGCCGCCGCTCTATCGTATCGACCTCGGCAAAGAGGTGCATTACGCCCTCGATGAGAGCGAGAAAAATGCAATTCTGGATAAATTAAGCCGCAAGCGCGGCAAACCGAATGTGCAGCGTTTTAAAGGGCTGGGGGAAATGAACCCCGGCCAGTTGCGTGAAACGACCCTGGATCCGAATACCCGGCGTCTGGTACAGCTCACTATCAGTGAGGAAAACTATCAGGAAACGATGTCGGTGATGGATATGCTCCTCGGCAAGAAACGTGCGGAAGACCGCCGTAACTGGCTGCAGGAAAAGGGTGATCGGGTGGAATTGGATGTGTGATGTCACCCCGTGACGGCACAAAAGGTCAGAGGAACAGAGTGAATGAGTGAAATAACTCATGACGGTGTGGAGCGCCAGGCGCTTCATAATTTTACAGAGAATGCCTACCTCAACTATTCCATGTACGTCATCATGGACAGGGCACTCCCTTTTATCGGCGACGGGTTAAAACCAGTTCAGCGGCGTATCGTGTATGCCATGTCTGAACTGGGGTTAAGCAACTCCGCCAAATACAAAAAATCTGCCCGTACCGTCGGTGACGTGCTGGGTAAATACCATCCGCACGGCGACAGCGCCTGCTATGAGGCGATGGTACTGATGGCGCAGCCGTTCTCTTACCGCTACCCGCTGGTGGACGGTCAGGGGAACTGGGGGGCACCGGATGATCCGAAATCCTTCGCCGCCATGCGTTATACCGAATCGCGCCTGTCAAAATATGCGGAAGTGCTGCTCAGTGAACTGGGACACGGCACCGCAGACTGGGTGCCGAACTTTGACGGCACCATGCAGGAGCCGAAAATGTTACCGGCGCGTCTGCCGAACATTCTGCTCAACGGCACCACCGGGATTGCGGTCGGTATGGCGACGGATATTCCGCCGCACAATGCCCGTGAAGTGACCGGTGCACTGCTGGCGCTGATTGACAAGCCGTCTCTGTCTCTCGAAGAGGTGATGGCGTTTATCCCCGGCCCTGATTATCCGACAGAAGCGGAAATCATCACCGGACCGGAGGATATCCGTAAAATCTATAAATCCGGCCGTGGCTCTGTGCGTATGCGCGCGGTGTGGACAACTGAGGACGGTAATGCGGTGATCACCGCGCTGCCGCATCAGGTTTCCGGCGCGAAAGTGCTGGAGCAGATAGCTGCACAGATGCGGGCGAAAAAACTGCCGATGGTGGAAGATCTGCGCGATGAGTCGGATCATGAAAACCCGACCCGGCTGGTGGTTGTGCCGCGCAGTAACCGGATCGATCTTGATCAGGTGATGACTCACCTGTTCGCGACCACGGATCTGGAAAGAAGCTACCGTATCAACCTGAATATGATCGGTCTGGACGGACGTCCGGCGGTTAAAGGGCTGGTTGAGATCCTCAATGAGTGGCTGGTTTACCGCCGCGAAACGGTGCGCCGCCGCCTGAATCACCGGCTGGAAAAAGTACTGCGCCGTCTGCATATTCTTGACGGTTTGCTGCTCGCGTATCTCAACATTGATGAAGTGATTGAAATCATCCGTTCGGAAGATGAGCCGAAACCGGTACTGATGGATCGTTTCGGGCTGAGTGATACTCAGGCGGAAGCCATCCTCGAACTGAAATTACGCCATTTAGCCAAACTCGAAGAGATGAAAATCCGTGGCGAGCAGGATGAGCTGGCCAAAGAGCGTGATAAATTACAGGCTATTCTCGGCTCTGAGCGGCGTATGAACACGCTGCTGAAAAAAGAGCTTGAGGAAGACGCTAAACAGTACGGTGACGATCGCCGCTCCCCGCTCAACGAGCGCGAAGAGGCGAAAGCCATGAGCGAGCATGACATTCTGCCGTCCGAACCGGTGACGGTTGTGCTGTCACAGATGGGCTGGGTGCGCAGCGCCAAAGGCCATGATATCGACCCGTCCGGCATGAACTACAAAGCGGGTGATACCTTCCTTGGCGCGGCACGGGGCAAAAGTAATCAGCCGGTGGTATTCCTTGATTCCACCGGGCGCAGTTATTCGCTCGATCCGCTGGAACTGCCGGGTGCCCGTGGTCAGGGCGAGCCGCTGACCGGCAAACTGACACCGCCGCCGGGTGCCGTGTTTGAACAGGTACTGATGAACGATGAAAATCAGAAGTACCTGATGGCCTCGGATGCTGGTTACGGCTTTATCTGTACATTCAGTGACCTGGTCGCGAAAAACAAAGCCGGGAAAGTACTGATCACGCTGCCGGATAACGCGAAAGTCATGACGCCGATTGAGGTGAATGACGAGGAAAACGACCTTCTGCTGGCAGTATCGCAGGAAGGGCGGATGCTGCTGTTCCCTGTCGGTGACCTGCCGCAGCTGTCAAAAGGGAAGGGGAACAAAATTATCTCCATTACCTCTGCGGCGGCCGTAGCCGGGGAGGACGGTCTGGCACATCTGTTTGTGATCCGCCCGGATGCCAGTGTGACACTGCATTTCGGTAAGCGTAAACTGATGCTGCGTCCGGAAGATCTGCAGAAATTCCGTGCTGAGCGCGGACGCCGTGGTACGGCACTGCCGCGCGGCATGCAGAAAAAGATCGAACGGATTGATATTTCTGTACCGGAGCCGAAGGCGTAATATCCGGTATTAACAGCGATACTATTCACGGGGCAATGATTGCCCCGCTTTTCTTAAAAGGCCATTTTGCGGGGGACGCATGTTAGCCATTTTACGTATCATCATCGTTATTTTTTATTGTATTTTCGGTAGTCTGGCCGGCATTCTTATCTGCCTGACCAGCCCGCGTAACCCGAAGCATGTGATGACTTTCGGCCGCATGTACGGCAAGCTTTCTCATGTTTTCGGCATCAAAATGGTGTACCGCATTCCGGAAGAAGCGAAACACTACGGTTCCTGTGTGTATGTGGGCAACCACCAGAACAACTATGACATGATCACCATGTCGAATGCGGTGCAGCCGCGCACGGTGACTGTCGGTAAACGCAGCCTGATTTGGATCCCGTTTTTCGGGCAGCTGTACTGGATTTCGGGGAATATCCTGATTGACCGGAGCAACCGCAGCAAGGCCCATAACACCATTACCCAGGTGGCGGATCAGATCAAAAAACGCAATATCTCTGTCTGGATGTTCCCGGAAGGCACGCGCAGCCGGGGCCGCGGTATGCTGCCGTTTAAAACCGGTGCTTTCCACGCGGCAATGGCCGCCGGTGTGCCGGTGGTGCCGGTATGTGTGTCCACCACTCAGGGGCGCATTAAACTGAACCGCTGGAATAACGGTGTGGTGATTGTGGAAATGCTGCCGCCGGTTGATACCTCAAAATATACCCGAGAACAGGTGCGTGAACTGGCTGAAGATTGCCGCCAGATGATGATCAAACGTATCGCGGAGCTGGATAAGGAAGTGGTTGAAATGGAAAAACAAAAGGGCCGTAAAGACGCTTGATTTCCGTGACTGTCACGTCGGTTATACAATACCAGCCTTATTATTTTGCAACTTATCATAGATAAGTTTAGGAATTGCTCTTCATCCGCTATATCATACGCTTAACACTCCGTTGTTAAGCGTATGCCCTTCATGAAACGATAACACGGATGTCTCTGTCTGCTCACCGGCATACGGGTGTTCGGCACAAATCATAAAAATCATGGAAACGTTTTTTTCGGAGATGCTATGACCCTGAGTCGGCGCCGGTTTATTCAAGCATCCGGCTTAGCTGTGTGTTTAGGCTCACTGCCTCTGTCTGTCCGCGCGGCAGATGAGGGCGGCAGTCAGCCGTTACCTGTTCCGCCATTGCTGGAAAGCCGCAACGGACAGCCGTTATTTCTGACGATGCAGCGTACACACTGGTCATTTAACGGTAAAACTCAGGCCAGTGTCTGGGGCTTTAACGGCCGTTATCTCGGGCCGACTGTCCGCGTCCGTAATGGCGATGACATCAAAATGATTTACAGCAACCGCCTGTCAGAGCCGGTTGCGGTCAATGTCAGCGGGCTGCTGGTGCCGGGAACGGTTGCCGGTGGTGCTGCGCGTCTGATTTCACCAAATACAGACTGGTCGCCGGTGATCCCGGTGCGCCAGCCGGCTGCAACCTGCTGGTATCACGCCAATACTCCGAACCGGATGGCACCGCACGTTTATAACGGGCTCGCCGGTATGTGGATTGTGGATGATGAGGAAAGCCGTAATCTGCCGTTGCCGAAAGAGTACGGCGTCAATGATTTCCCGCTGATCATTCAGGATAAACGCCTGGATTCCTTCGGTTCACCGGAGTACCGCACAGAAAGTGACGGTATGTTTATCGGTGACCGGCTGATCGTCAACGGTGCGGAAGATCCGTATCTGGAAGTGTCGAAAGGCTGGATCCGGCTGCGCATGGTTAATGCCGCAAACGCCCGCCGCTTTGAACTGAAACTCAGTGACGGCCGTCCGTTCTATATGATTGCCTCTGATCAGGGGCTGCTGCCGTCACCAGTGGCGGTTGAGGTGCTGTCCCTGTCACCGGGTGAACGGCGTGAAGTGCTGATCGATATGTCAAAAACAGAAACACTGACTATCACGGCCGGGGAATCTGCTACTCTGACAGAGCGTTTTAAAAGTCTGTTTGAGACATCAAACACACTGGTGAATACCAATGTGCTGACTATCCGCGCAACCGGCCTGATCTCGCTGGTAACGGATAATTTACCAACCACCCTGATTCAGGATCCGACACAGATCACGACCGGTGTCCGTAACCGCGATGTGTCACTCAGTTTGTCACCGCCGGGGATTAACGGCGCGATGTGGGATATGAGCCGAACCGATATCCGCACACAGCAGGGCAACTGGGAGCGCTGGGTTGTCACAACCGATACTCCGCAGCCGTTCCATATCAGCGGTGTCCGCTTTAAGGTGATCAACCATAACGGCCAGTCACCGCAGCCGCAGGATTACGGCTGGAAAGACACTGTCTGGATTGACGGGCGCAGTGAATTGCTGGTGCAGATGATGCAGCCATCGTATTCTCACTTCCCGTTCTTCTATTACAGCCAGTTCCTGGAGCAGGCGGACAGAGGGGTTACCGGGCAGCTGGAAATCGAGCCGTCTTCTCAGTATTAAAATACCGGATATAAAAAAACCGCTGAATAATCAGCGGTTTTTTATGGTTTCTCAGCGGCTCAGCAGCCGTTTTTCCTCATCCCGCAGCCAGCGGGAGAATGTCCCGGCAACCGCGATAAACTGAATGATGCCGGTATCCGGTTCTTCGGTCTGCCCCAGCAGGAAGGTGATCGCGTGGCGCTTTTCCGGATACAGTGCTATGGCTTTTCCGGCCATCTGCGGCAGCGGCAGCGGGTAAGTGCAGGTTTCATAATCATTCCACACCAGGGCGGTGGCACGCAGCAGACGCCGCGCAGTTTCCCGTTTTATCCGCCGGATCTCAGTCAGCGGCGGGCTTTTCTGTAACTGCATCAGGTTGGTACGGACGAGTACCGGAAAATCACCGTTAATGCCGTGTATAATCTCACGGTTCAGTGTCACGACAGGCAGTTTCAGTGTCAGGTCATCACCCCAGACCGGCAGGCAAAAGTGTGCCAGCCAGTAAGCCCAGACCGGCTGTTCTTCCGCAGAGGTCACTTCTGACAGCAGGCCGGTATCAAACCCGATTTTTGACACACTGCTGTGACGCGCGGTCAGTGCTTTGTCCAGACAACGGAGAATGGTTTTTTCCGCCGCACTGAGCGGCCGGTGCAAAACCAGGGTCAGATCCAGATCAGAGCGGCCCGGGACAGCGCGGCCTTCAGCCACACTGCCGTAAACATAGATGCTGTGCAGAATACCCGGCAGTGCAGTACACAGGGACTGTACTGCATCCTGTATCACATTCTGAAATTCCGGCTGAAAAGTGTATTTATCTGTTTTCATTATCATAATCATCAGCTCATTGCGACCCGGACGCCAAAGCCAATCAGGACGACGCCAAGGACCTTATCGATATATTTCTGAATTTTCGCCAATCCGTGGCGTACCGGAGCACTCTGAATCAGCAGTACCAGCGATGGCCAGTAAACCACCGCCAGTCCCATCACAATAGCAGCATACCAGAGTTTTTCACCAAATCCGGAATTGATATCCAGTACCTGGGTAAAAATAGCAAGGAAAAAGAGTGTGGCTTTCGGGTTCAGCAGGTTGCAGAGGAATCCCTGCATAAAGGCTTTCTTATAAGAAATGCGCTGATGTGAGCCGTCCCCGGTATCAAGGGTATGTCCGGCACGTGCCAGCAGGCTGTTGATCCCTATCCAGATAAGGTAAGCCGCCCCGGCATATTTGAGGATCATAAACAGCCACGGTGTGGTGGTGATGATCACTGCAAGCCCGGCCACGCAGTAGGTCATGTGAATGGCGATCGCAGACAGCACGCCCAATGCGGTCATCATGGCGGCGGCACGCTGGTAACGGGCTGCGTTTTTCACAATCAGAAAGAAGTCCGGGCCCGGGGAGATCATACCGAGCGCAGCGATGGTGGTGACCATCAGAGTGGCGTCATACATGTGGTATATCCTTGCTGAAAAAGACCTGAATGCAGAGTAAAAGTATGACTCACCTTCAAGTGTGAAGACAAATAAATTATTTGTATTGATGAAACACTGAATTCAGTCGACGGCATTGAGTAGTTTACGTATAGTGACGGCAAAATTTCTCTCAGCCCTAAGGTGAAATGAATGAACATTAGCTTGATCGCTGCTTTAGCTATGGATCGGGTTATTGGCATGGAAAATGCGATGCCATGGACACTGCCGGAAGACCTGGCATGGTTTAAACGTAATACGGTGAATAAACCGGTGATCATGGGTCGTGTGACTTATGAATCTATCGGCCGCCCTCTGCCGGATCGCCTCAATATCGTGCTCAGCCGTACGCCGGGCAACGATGATCGCGTGGTCTGGGCGAAGTCTGTGGAAGAAGCACTGGCGATTGCACAGAAAGAAACAGACGGCGAGATCATGGTGATGGGCGGCGGTAAAGTCTACGGACAATTCCTGCCGCTGGCGGATCGTTTATATCTGACACACGTTGATGCGGAAGTCAGCGGGGATACTTACTTCCCTGACTATGAGCCGGATGAGTGGGACTCCACTTTTATGGAATATCATGACGCGGATGAAGCAAACTCTCACGGTTTCTGCTTTGAAATCTTAGAGCGCCGTAAGAGCTGATTAATCAGTTGATTCGTATTATTTCATAAATAATGCTGATATAAAAAAAGCAGAGCCACCGGCTCTGCTTTTTTCTTGTCTGTTACCGGTGGCCGGTCAGTCATCATCCTCATCCCGCACCGCAAAAGACTCCTGCCAGAAATAGCAGCGATCTTCCCAGCGCAGCATGGTGAGTTGTCCGCCCCAGCAGCAGCCGGTATCCAGTGCATAGATACCGCGTGGTGCTCCTTTGCCTTCCAGTGACGCCCAGTGACCAAAGGCCACACTGTAGCCTTCCGGCAGTTTTGACGGCAGGGCAAACCAGGGTTTCAGCGGCGCGGAAACCTGATCAGGTTTATCTTTGCAGACCATATCCAGCTGTCCGCCCGGGAAACAGTAACGCATCCGGGTCAGGGCATTGGTGGAAAAACGCAGACGCGGCAGGCCGGTGAGGGAAGGTGACCAGTCATTCGGCAGGTCACCATACATAGCATTAATGAACAGCGGATAGGTATCACTGCTGAGAACCGCTTCCACTTCACGGGCACACAGAATGGCGGTATCCAGATCCCACTGCGGGGTGATCCCCGCGTGTGCCATGACCAGTTTTTTCTCATGATCAACCTGCAACATCGGCTGACGGCGCAACCAGTTGATCAGCTCATCCAGATCCGGCGCGCTGAGCAGTTTGTTCAGATGATCGCGCGGTTTGTTACGGCTGATCCCTGCGTAGATCCCCAGCAGATGCAGATCATGATTGCCGAGTACCAACCTGACGCAGTCACCCAGGCTTTTGACATAGCGGAGGACATCCAGTGAATCCGGGCCGCGGGCGACCAGATCGCCGGTCAGCCACAGGGTATCTGCCTGGGGATCAAAATCAGCCTGAGCCAGTAATGCGCGAAGTTCATGGTAACAGCCATGAACATCGCCGATAAGATAGGTTGCCATAGAAAATCAGTGAATAAAGGTTGGTATTGCGAGCCGGAAAACAGGGATCTCACTGATGAAATCCGCACCCTCGTGATCCACCATAGTGTAATAACCTTCCATGGTGCCCAGCGGTGTTTCCAGAACTGTGCCGCTGGTATAACGATACTCTTCACCGGGCCGGATCACCGGCTGTTCACCGATGACACCTTCCCCCTGAACTTCTGTCTGGCGGCCTTCACTGTTGGTGATGCGCCAGTAGCGGCTGATAAGCTGCACAGGATCACGACCCAGGTTACGGATAGAAACGGTATACGCGAAAACATAGCGTTCCGCATCCGGTTCAGACTGACTTTCGATATAAACACTCTGAACCTGAATACAAATTCTCGGGTCGTTATTCATGATGAATCCCCTATGAGGCGGGATGTTCCGCCAGGTAATTGGCCATCAGACAGTATTGCGCAACACTGATATTTTCTGCACGGGTGGCCGGATCAATACCCAGCTCAGTCAGGGTTTCCGGACTGAACAGATCACCTAAGCTGTTGCGGATCGTTTTGCGGCGCTGGTTAAAGGCCTGCGTGGTCACACGGCTGAGCAGCGCGACATCTTTCAGCACATACGGATTTTCGCGGTGCGGGATCAGACGGACAACCGCTGAATCCACTTTTGGTGCCGGGCGGAATGCCGTCGGCGGCACATCCAGAACCGGAACGACCTGGCAGTAATACTGTGCCATGACACTCAGACGGCCGTATGTTTTGCTGCCCGGACCGGCAACCAGACGGTTAACCACTTCTTTTTGCAGCATAAAGTTCATGTCACTGATTGCGTTAGTGAACGTGAACAGATGGAACATCAGCGGCGTGGAGATATTGTACGGCAGGTTACCGAACACCCGCAGCGGCTGGCCGCGTTCCTGTGCCAGTGCCGTGAAATCCACGGTCATGGCATCCTGCTGAATAATGGTCAGTTTGCTTTGTAAAAACGGATGGCTGGCCAGACGAGCGGCCAGATCACGGTCAATTTCAATGACCGTCATTTTGTCCATGCGATCGGCGACCGGCTCAGTCAGTGCAGCCAGTCCCGGCCCGATTTCAACAATCGCCTGGCCGGGTTGCGGGTTAATCGACGCGACAATGCTGTCGATAATAAATTGATCGGTTAAGAAGTTCTGCCCGAAACGTTTACGGGCAAAATGCCCCTGATGGACTCGTGTATTCATTGACTGTTTTTAATCATTGTAATCGCTAAATTTAATGCGGTGATAAAGCTACCCACATCTGCTTTGCCGGTACCTGCCAGTTCCAGGGCTGTGCCGTGGTCGACAGAGGTCCGGATAAACGGCAGTCCCAGCGTGATATTCACGGCACGGCCGAATCCCTGATATTTTAGCACAGGCAGGCCCTGATCGTGATACATGGCGAGCACGGCATCCGCACGCTCCAGGTATTTCGGCTGGAACAGGGTGTCTGCCGGCAGCGGACCTTCCAGGGAAATCCCCTGCGCCCGCAGCTCATCGAGTGCCGGGATAATGGTGTCTATCTCTTCATGCCCCATATGGCCGCCTTCCCCCGCATGCGGGTTCAGACCGCAGACGATGATATGTGGCTGCGCGATACCGAATTTGGTGCGCAGGTCATGATTGAGGATAGTGATCACTTCATGCAGGCAGGTGCGGTCAACGGCTGCAGGCACCTGTAAAATCGGCAGATGCGTGGTCGCCAGCGCCACCCGCATTTCTTCGGTGGCCAGCATCATCACCACACGTTTGCAGTGACTGCGGTCGGCAAAAAATTCTGTGTGGCCGATAAACGGGATCCCGGCATCGTTAATGATGCCTTTGTGCACCGGACCTGTAATCAAAGCACCAAATTCACCCTGTAAACAGCCGTCACAGGCACGAGCCAGTGTTTCGGTCACATAAGCGGCATTTGCCACGTTGAGCTCACCGGCGACAGCCGGCGCTTTCAGTTCAACAGGCAGAATAGTCAGTGTGCCGGCACGCTGCGGCTGACAGGCGGTATCCGGTGAATAAGGTTCAAGGGTGAGCGGCAGTGACAGGGCGTGTGCGCGTTGCTGCATCAGTTGCGGGTCAGCACAGACCACCAGTTTTACCGGCCAGTCGCGCTGTGCCAGCGCGACTGTCAGGTCAGGACCAACCCCGGCAGGTTCGCCGGGGGTAATAACGACAGGTTTCAGCTTATTTGTTACTGCCATCTAAAATTTCCACGTAAGCGCCGGCGCGCTGTTCCTGCATCCAGCTCTGTAATTCTTCGCTGAATTTACGGTTAAACAGCATACGGTAAGCGCGATCTTTCTGAGCCGCTTCGGTCTTATCCACGTTGCGGGTATCTTCAAGCTGGATCAGGTGCCAGCCGAAAGAGGAGCGGACAGGCTGACTCAGTTCGCCTTTTTTCAGTTTCATCAGTGCGTCGCGGAAAGCCGGGTCGTAGATATCAGGCATTGACCAGCCTAACTCACCACCACGCAGGGCAGAGCCCGGATCTTCTGAGAATTGTTTTGCCGCAGCATCAAAGGAGGTTTTACCGCTTTTCACATCAGCGGCAATCTGCTGCAGTTTGCTGCGGGCCTGGTCATCGGTCATCACCGGTGACGGTTTGATCAGAATGTGACGGGCTTTCACTTCAGTCACAGAAATCGGCTGGCTGTTTCCGCGGACTTCATTCACGCGCAGAATATGGAAGCCGACACCGGAGCGAACCGGCCCGACAATCTCACCGCTTTTGGCTGTCTGAAGGCGCTCGGCAAACAGACCCGGCAGCTCCTGTAAACGGCTCCAGCCCATATTACCGCCTTTCAGCGCCTGCGGATCCGCAGAATAGGTGATCGCCAGTTTACCGAAATCGGCACCATGCTGAAGTTCATTCATAATGGTGGTGACTTTTTCTTTTGCTGCATTCATCTGCTCTTCTGTCGGGTTTTCCGGCAGCGGGATCAGGATGTGGCTGATGTTCAGTTCAGTATCCGCAGCGTTTTGCGTGCTGATAAGGTTTGCCAGAGAATCAACTTCCTGCGGCAGGATCACCACACGGCGGCGGACTTCGTTGTTACGGACTTCCGCCATCATCATTTCTTTGCGGATATCGCTGCGGTATTTGTCATAGCTCATGCCGTCGCGTTTCAGACGATCTTTCATCTGGGCAAGGGTCATGTTGTTCTGACGGGCGATATCTTCGATAGCGCCGTCAACCGCCTGGTCAGGGATAGAGATCTGCATCTGTCCGGCCATCTGCATCACGATATTGTCCATGATAAGACGTTCAAGAATCTGCTGACGTAATGTTGCCTGATCCGGAATCTGCTGACCGGCATTGCGGGCATTCATGGTGACAGTCTGAAGCATATTATTGACATCACTCTCCAGAACCACACCGTTATTCACGACTGCCGCAACTTTATCAAGCTGCTGCGGTGCTGCGAATGAGGTTGTGCTTGCCGTGAACATCAGGCCGAGAATGAGTGTTCTCCAGTTTTTCATAAGTATCCCATCATGTTTCGTATCGCCGTACCGCCGGTACGGCATGTGAAAATTGTGTCAGCTCAGGCGGTTAAAATGCCGGAACATACGGCAGAATACCGCGCTCAAGCATTTTCTGGCTGCCCAGACTGTAATTGCTGCTCATACCGCGTAATTCGATATTAAACGTGATTTTATTGTCGTACTCACTGGCGTCATTTTTCCAGTCGATAATCTTACGCTCGTAACCGACGTTTGCCGCCCAGCAGCAGGTATTGTATTGCAGACCGACTAACTGGCTGGCCGGCTGGCTCTCTTTGGTGTCATAGTAATACTGACCGACAAAGGCCCACTGCTCTGCAACCGGCCAGCTGGCCACGATACCGACCTGGGAGATGCCTTTCTGGTTCGGGCGCGTGACATAGTCTTGACCATACTGTGTATTTTGGCGCATGGCCTGGATATAGTCCCGGTCCACATAGCGGTAATTCAGCTGAATCAGACGTTCGGCATCCTGACGGTATTCCATCGTGGCATTGGACATGGAGACGCTGCCCAGACGGCGGTCATACTGAATACCGCCTTTCAGGCCCCAGTTGTCGTTATAACGCCACATGGAATCACCCGCCCAGACCATCGAGCCGGTTTCATCTTTTTCATCCACAACGGTAATTTTACCGGTACGCGGACGTTCAAAGTAGTAGATTTGACCCACAGAAACGTTAAATCGTTCAACTAATTCATCATCATAAATCCGGCTGGTTACCCCGGTGGTGACCTGGTTGGCGGATGCAATGCGATCCAGACCACTGTACATGCGGTCACGGAACAGACCGCTGTAGCTGGACTGCATCAGTGTGGAGTCAAAGTTATTGATATTGTCCTGGTTTTTATACGGGACATACAGGTATTGTGCGCGCGGCTCTAATGTCTGGGTGAAGCTGTCATTAAAGAACATCGGCCGCTCGAAGATCATCTTCGCATCAGCTTTAAACTGCGGCAGCACCCGGGTAACATTTTTTTCAAGTTCGGAGTTCTTCAGTACTTCAGGAATATCCTGATCATAATGGGTTGCCATCAGTTTCGCTTCAGTATTGAAGCTGGCCCAGCCGTTAGACAGCGGCATGCTGAGTGTCGGTTCCGCATGAATACGGACGGCATCCGGATTATTTTTACCTACGCTGGTAAAGCGGGAGACCTGACCGTAGGCCCGGAAATCAAATACCCCGAGGTCATTTTTATAATAATTGAGATCCAACTGCGGCTCAGCACGGTAGGATGTTGCATTATCATTGTTGGTCAGGATCTGGAACTGTTTGGCGGTTACGGTGGCATTCCAGTTCGATTTTCGGATACCCACAGCCAGTTTTTGTGTGGCGTAGCCGTCAGTGGAGTTACCGTAAGCGGAAGTGAAATCGGTAAAATAGCGCGAGTCACTGACTTTGGTGTAGTCAGAGGAGAACCACCAGTCCTGGGCAAATGACCCGCTGTGACCCCAGTAGAATAACCAGCGGTCATTGGAATCACGTTTCGCCCACTCTGCATCACCGGCAGCTTCTTTGTCTTTCTTATACTGCGAGTCATCCAGCAGGAAATCAAAGGCCAGTGTGCCTGTACCGAACTGTGTCAGGTAACGGAATTCATTATCCATTTTCAGGCCGCGTTTACTGAAATAGTGCGGCGTGATAGTGGCATCGTAATTCGGGGCGATATTCCAGTAATACGGCAGGGTAAATTCCAGGCCGGATGATTTGGAATAGCTGCCGTTCGGGATCAGAAAACCGGAGCGGCGTTTATCACCGATCGGTAACTGGAGGTACGGGCTGTAGAAGATCGGGACATTGGCGACACGGAAACGGGCGTTCCAGATTTCCGCAACCTGCTCTTCCTGGTCAATAATGACCTCAGAGCCTTTGACGCTCCAGCTGTCATTGCCCGGCAGGCAAGAGGTAAAGACCCCGTTTTCGAGGATGGTATAACGGTTTTCGCCGCGAAGCTTCATTTTGTCGGCATCACCGCGGCCCTGACGGCCGACCATCTGGTAATCGCCTTTCTCAACATCAGCATCATTGTTATTGAGATTCAGCCACGCTTTCGGCCCTTTCAGACGGATTTGCGGATCAGAATAGCGGACATCACCAGTCGCTGTCGCAATACGGACAGGGTTGGTTTCTTCACCGCTCTGGGTAACTTCGACTTCATCCGCTTTCAGATTCTGGTTACCTGAGCGGATATCAACGCCACCATCATATTTTACCGCGTGCGGATATTCGCCTGACACACCTTGTGCAGTGATATTGACCGGAAAATCGCCGGGTTTACCGTCAACAACCGGTTCGTCATACACCGGAACACCCAGCATACATTGCTCGGCAAGTGTGGCGGCTTGTGCAGCCTGACTGTATAACGCTGCCCAGATAATGGTGGCCAGCAGGGTTGGATAACTCTTCTTCATAAGTATGTCTGCAATTCCGTCCTCGGTAGCACATTGCCCGAACGCCAAAAGCCTAATTTACACGAAAAAAGAGCGCGCGTGAAACAGGTTCACGTATCCAAATGGCGTTAGGCATCGTACAGAATGGGTAGTATGATAATGCAAAATTGCGCCAAGGGCATTGTTGAATTGAGGAGTATATGCACTATTTGGGAAAAATCATCGGAATTTTATTAGGCATGGCGTCAGGGGCCGGTTTTTGGGGTATTTTTCTCGGCTTTCTTATTGGTCATGCGATTGATAAAGTCCGCAGTCAGCAATTGGGTGGCTCATTCAGCAACAATCAGTCCAGACAGGCACTCTTTTTCAGTACAACCTTTCAGATTCTGGGGCATCTGACCAAATCAAAAGGCCGGGTAACGGAGTCAGACATTTATCTGGCCACCGCCCTGATGGATCGCATGCAGTTGCACGGCAGTGCACGGACTCAGGCTCAGAATGCTTTCCGTGAAGGTAAAGCGGCCGGTTTCCCGCTGCGCGATGCACTGCGCCAGTTACGCCGCGCCTGTTACGGGCGGGCGGATTTACTGCGCATGTTTCTGGAAATCCAGATCCAGGCGGCGTTTGGTGACGGGGAGCTGCATCCGAATGAACGCCAGGTACTCCTGGTGATCGCCGAAGAGCTGGGGATCCCGCGTCATCAGTTTGAAAATGTACTGGCAATGATGCAGGCGCAGATGCACGGCGGGGCACAGAGCGGTAATTGGCAGCAGCAGTCTCAGCAGGGTTATTACCGCGATCAGACCGCAGACCTTGCCGCCGCTTACCGGGTGCTGGGCGTGAAAGAAAGCGACGACAGTACTGTCATCAAACGCGCCTACCGCAAGCTGATGAGTGAACATCACCCGGATAAACTGGTGGCGAAGGGATTACCACCGGAAATGATGGAGCTGGCGAAAGAGAAAGCGCAATCTATCCAGGCAGCATATGATCTCATTAAAAAAGAGAAAGGCTTTAAATAATCCCGTTTAATACCGTTTTAAAGGTGTAAAACATGTTGCCGGGAAAGTGCAGGGCGGATCATATTCTTTTCATATAATTGCTATAAAATATAAATGCAGTTGAAAAATTACGTAAATATTTTATTAAATATGTTAAGGATATGATCCATGGCCAATACCCGTGTTCTTATCGGAGTAGCGGGATTAGCACTTTGCCTGATTCTTGCCTCAATGAATTCGGTGACCGTGTTAATCCACTAAAAATCTGATTTACAAGTAAAATGCATCGGCTTGCCGTTTGCCGGATGTGTGACAGACAGCGCCTCTGCATGAAGCTGCAGCCGGGGCGCTGCGGCTCTTGCTTCATCGTGTGCATAAAAACGGTCCCCCAGAATCGGGTGTCCCAGTGCCAGCATATGCACCCGCAACTGATGCGAACGCCCGGTAACCGGAAACAGTCTTACCCGCGTGGCATTTTCCTCATATTCCAGCACTTCATAACCTGTCTGAGCCGGTTTGCCGGTTTCAAAACACACTTTCTGTTTCGGCCGGTTCGGCCAGTCACAAATCAGCGGTAAATCCACCATGCCGGTTTCCGGCTCCAGATGTCCCCAGATACGGGCAACATAGGTTTTTTTCGGTTCCCGTTCGCGGAACTGCCGTTTAAGCTCCCGCTCGGCGGCTTTGGTCAGCGCAACCACAATAATACCGCTGGTTGCCATATCCAGACGATGAACAGATTCTGCGGCAGGATAATCACGCTGAATGCGTGTCATCACACTGTCTTTATGTTCGGGCGCACGGCCGGGTACGGAAAGCAGTCCGCTTGGTTTATTCACCACAATGATACTTTCATCCTGCCAGAGGATGTGCAGCCAGGGATCGGCAGGCGGGTTATAGGGTTCCATTAGCATGGGATCACCAAATCAGAGACCCGGCAGACATTCTCTGCCGGGATACAGGTTACTGATGCGAAACGACAATCAGCCGGATAGCATCCAGGCGCCAGTTGGCATCATCCAGATGTGACAGGATTTGCTGACGTTCTTCTTCAATGGCATCAAGCTCGTCATCACGGATGTTCGGGTTAACCGATTTCAGTGCCAGCAGGCGGTCGTGTTCCAGAGTAAGGTGCTGATCAGCCATTGCTTTCGCTGCGGTAATCAGCTCACGGGCCTGACCGGCAACAACGTCTTCAGACAGACGCAGCACCTGATGCACCTCATTTTGCACCGCATTGACAAACTTACTGCCGGTATGGCGGTTTACGGCATTCAGCTGGCGGTTAAAGCTTTCAAACTCCACCTGAGATGCCAGATTATTGCCTTTCACATCCATCAGCAGACGCACCGGTGTCGGCGGCAGGAAGCGGGTCAGCTGCAGATTCTTCGGAGCCTGTGCTTCCACCACATAAATCAGCTCTGTCAGCAGTGTGCCGACCGGCAGGGCTTTGTTTTTCAGCACGGAGACCGCACAGCTGCCGGTATCACCGGACAGGACCAGGTCCAGACCGTTGCGGATAATCGGGTGTTCCCAGCTGATAAACTGTGTGTCTTCGCGGGACAATGCCTGTTCACGCTTAAAGGTGATGGTGCAGCCGTCTTCCGGCAGACCCGGAAAATCCGGCACCAGCATGTGGTCAGACGGAGTCAGGGCTATCATGTTATCGCTGCGGTCATCCTGATTGATGCCGACAATATCAAACAGATTCAGGGCAAAGGTGACCAGTTCGGTATCTTCATCCTGATCCGCAATTTCAGCAGCCAGCTCATTACCGGCTTCGCCGCCGTTGGAATGCATCTCCAGAAGGCGGTCACGGCCCTGTTCCAGCTGTTGTTTCAGTACATCATGGGTCTTCCGGCATTCCGCGATAAATTCATCAAAACCACTGAGATCCGCCGGGTTTGCCATCAGGTTAATCAGTCTGTCGTAATAGCGGTCATAGATGGTTCGGCCGGTCGGACAGGTATATTCAAAGGCTTCCAGACCTTCGTGGAACCAGCGCAGCAGTACGGCCTGTGCGGTATTTTCCAGATACGGAATACTGATCTGAATATCGCGTTTCTGACCGATACGGTCGAGGCGCCCGATACGCTGCTCCAGCAGATCCGGGTTAAACGGCAGATCGAACATCACCAGCTGATTGGCAAACTGGAAGTTACGCCCTTCAGAACCGATTTCAGAGCAGAGCAGCACCTGTGCGCCTTCCTCTTCGGAGGCAAAGTAGGCCGCCGCCCGGTCGCGTTCCAGCAGGGACATATTTTCATGGAAAACCGCAGCGTGGATGCCTTCGCGCTCGCGCAGAACCTGCTCCAGCTGCAGAGCAGTTGCGGCCTGAGCGCAGATTACCAGCACTTTTTCGTTGCGGTTTGCCAGCAGGAAGCCGAGAAGCCATTCAACACGCGGGTCGAAGTTCCACCAGGTGGCGTTTTCGCCTTCAAATTCCTGATAAATCTGCTCCGGATAGAGCATTTCACGGGCTTTGATTTCAGTGGTTTTTTTGCTGCCCATGATCCCGGCGACTTTAATCGCGGTCTGATACTGTGCCGGCAGCGGCATTTTAATGGCTTTCAGTTCGCGGCGCGGGAAGCCTTTCACACCGTTGCGGGTGTTGCGGAACAGCAGGCGGCTGGTGCCGTGTCTGTCCATCAGCATGCTGATAAGCTCGCGACGGGCATTTTCGCCGTCTTCACTGTCGGTATTGGCGGCTTTCAGCAGCGGCTCAATATCCTGTTCGGCGATCAGGTCATGAATGGCATTTTGCTGATCTTTGGTCAGCGGTGCGCGGTCGAGCAGCAGAGTGACCGCATCGGCAACCGGCTGATATTTTTGCTGTTCGGCAACAAAGGTTTCGAAATCATGGAAACGGTTCGGGTCCAGCAGGCGCAGACGCGCAAAGTGGCTCTCCATGCCCAGCTGTTCCGGAGTGGCGGTCAGCAGGAGTACAGACGGAATGCTTTCTGCCAGGGTTTCAATCACCTGATACTCACGGCTTGGCGCTTCTTCGCTCCAGACCAGATGGTGTGCTTCATCCACCACCAGCATATCCCAGCCGGCTTCAGCCAGGTGTTCAAAACGCGGCTTGCTCTTGCGGACAAAATCCAGCGAGCATAATACCAGCTGTTCGGTCTCAAACGGGTTGTCACTCTCGTGCTGTGCTTCGGTGTAGCGGCTGTCATCGAACAGAGAAAACCGCAGATTGAAACGGCGCAGCATTTCCACCAGCCATTGGTACTGAAGGCTTTCCGGTACGATAATCAGCACACGCTCGGCGCGTCCGGCCATTAACTGCTGGTGGATAATCATCCCGGCTTCAATGGTTTTACCCAGGCCCACTTCGTCCGCCAGCAGAACACGCGGCGCGTGGCGTTTACCGACTTCATTGGCGATAAACAACTGATGCGGGATCAGACTGGCGCGGATGCCGCGCAGGCCGCTGGTGGCACGGCGGTACTCTTCACTCAGGAATTTGCGGGCACGGTAGCGCAGCGCAAAGCGATCCATACGGTCAATCTGACCGGCAAACAGGCGATCCTGAGGTTTATTAAATGTCAGTTTACTGTCGAGAAACACTTCGCGCAGGCGGACATTGTCCTCACCGGTATCGGTACGCTGCCCGGTATAGGTTAATAATCCGTCGCTCTCTTCAACGGCGGTCACACTGAGCTGCCAGCCTTCGTGACTGGTAACGGTATCCCCTTCGTTGAACATCACACGGGTGATAGGGGCATCGGCTGCGGCATAGAGACGGTTTTCACCGGTGGCAGGGAAAAGAAGGGTGATCATCCGGGCGTCGACAGATACAACTGTACCTAATCCCAGCTCGCTTTCAGTATCGCTTATCCAGCGTTGACCAAGAGTAAACGGCATATTTTTGGCTCGATTCTGTTATTCAGGGCTAATTAGAAAAATGCTGTGGACATCATTACCGGTGATACAAAAACGGCATTGTATTCACCGGGAAAAACACCGGCAGTCAGAACAGCAGCGTCAGCTGCATCACTCTGCTCCGGCGTTAAAAGCAGTAAAGGGGCGCTATGTTAATCCATTAGATCCGCATCGTCACCTGTAAAATGGCAAAATTAAAATGGCATCAATAATTGCCCGGTTAACAAGGTGGTGAAGTCATCCTCCAGGAAAGGCAGGATGGCGTCGGCTATCGGCATCAGTTGCTTATTAATGTAATGCTCATAGTCCGGCGGAGCCGTCAGAATCTCCAGCGGCTGCGGTCCGGAACGGGTAATGATATAGCTTATCCCCGCACCGCGCTGGTACTGCGGCGGACGATTCATGCGGACATTATACTCATCCGCCATTCTGGCCGCTTTGACATGAGGCGGCACATTACGCTGATAATCCGCCAGCGGGCGGCGCAGGCGCTTGCGATACACCAGCCGGTCATCGTAGCGGCCTGCGAGTGTGTCGCGGACATAATCACGGATAAACTGCTGATACGGCATTTTATCGAAAATCAGCCGGTACAGAGTTTGCTGGAAATGCTGTGCCAGTGGTGTCCAGTCACTGCGGACCGTCTCCAGCCCGCGAAAGACCATTTTATCCCCCGAAAGCCCCGCATACCGTTTCTTGCTGCCGAGGTCTGTTCCGCGGATCGTCGGCATCAGAAAGCGGCGATAGTGGGTTTCATACTCAATTTCCAGGGCGGAGGTCAGCCCGTATTCATCTTTTAAATGTGTCTGCCACCATTGATTGATCTCTTCCACCAGCCAGTGTCCGATACGTTCCGCATCCGCTTCACTGTGCGCACTTTTCAGCCAGACAAAGGTGGAATCGGTATCGCCGTAAATGACCTGATAACCCAGAGACTCAATAATAGTGCGGGTTTTGCGCATGATGTCATGTCCGCGCATGGTGACGGAGGAGGTCAGGCGCGGATCATAAAAACGGCATCCGGCGGCACCCAGAACACCACAAAACGCATTCATAATAATTTTCAGTGCCTGCGACAGCGGCTTATCCCCTGCCAGTTTTGCCATGTCCCGCTCATGCCAGATTCGGTTGACGATATCCGGCAGGCAGTTGGTTTCCCTGGAAAAATACGCGCCCTTAAACCCGGGAACCGCCTGTTCCGGTGCGGCAAGACCTTCGACCATGCCAATCGGATCGATGAGAAAAGTGCGGATAATGGAGGGGTACAGGCTTTTAAAATCCAGCACCACCACCGAGTCATATAATCCCGGGGCAGAATCCATCACAAAGCCGCCCGGTATCGGCTCACCGGGTTTCTCGCCGGGGTCGGGTGCGACATAGCCTTTACGGTGCATCGGCGGCAGATAAAGATGGGTGAAGGCGGCGACAGAACCCCCCATGCGATCCGGTGCCAGGCCGGTTACGGCAGCCCGCGCCAGTAAAAATTCTGTCAGATGGGTGTGCTCAAAAATCCGGGTGACCAGACGGCAGTCCTGAAGGTTATACCGTGCCAGCGCCGGTTTATCCTCACGGAAACGGCGGTTGATTTCATCCATGCGGTCATACGGGGAATCGCTGTCTTTGCCCTCGCCGAGCAGTGTCTGAGACACGGCCTCCAGACTGAAAGACGGGAACTGCCAGGTCGCGGCTTTCAGGGCATCGATACCGTCAATAATCAGCCGCCCCGGAGCACCGGCAAAAAATTGTCCGGGTTTGAAGCCGTGCTCCCGCCAGGAAAGCGGGGCATTATTACGGCCGAAAATCAGCGGGATCTGATATTTTTCCGCATGGCGCTGCAGAATGCGCAGATCAAACTGGATCAGGCTCCAGCCGATTATCATGTCCGGATCATGTTCCGCCAGCCACTGGTTCAGACGGTGAAGCAGATCCGGGCGGCGCGGGACATACTCCAGCGTGAAATCAGGATTGGTCAGCGGTGTGCCGTTCTCCGGGCCGAGCATAAAAACAGTATCAGCACCGCAACCGGAGAGCCCGATGGAGTAAAGATCACCGAACTCCGTGGTTTCGATATCCAGAGAAACGATTTTCAGCGCCGGGCGGTAATCCGGATGCGGTTTCATCAGCACATGACCATCCGGCTGTGGCTGCACCCAGACAGCGGCGGTGATAAAACGCTCCATCAGATAGCGCTCGCAGGGGCGGATATCCGCTTCATAAAGGTGCAGATGCTGTTCGCCGAGCTGTTTTTCCAGTTGCTGTAACTGGCGGTACTGGCGGCAGTAAACGGCACTGACATCATCCTGATGAAAATCCTTTAGCGGAGGTGCTGTCAGTGTGGCGCCGGGAATGTTGTTAATGAAGGGACGGCTTTCCGCCAGCTCCCGGTGCGGGACAAAGCCGACAGCCTGCTGCAGCGGAACAGAAACATGCCGTGGCCCGTTATCTGTCGCCAGCCAGTAACGGACCTCAATACCGCGCGGGGTATCAGACCAGTGACGGGTCAGAATAAAACCGGCTTCCGCCGGTGCTGCCACCTGACGGGAGGGAAAACTGTTGTGCCCTGCCATCATTTTGTCCGTTCTGCTGATGAAAAAATAACTATAGCAGAGTGGTGTGGATATATACAGTATTTAAGGTGCGGTTTACGGACGGATACCGAGGATCTGAGCCTGGGGAACCTCACCGCTGACCAGGGCGGCGGTACTGCCGTCAAAGGCAATGGTACCGTTATCCACCACCATCGCGCGGGGCGCGATTCTGGCCGCGTCATCTGTATTGTGGGAGACCATCATCAGTGTCAGCTGCCGTGAATCACAGATGGTTTCCAGCAGTGCCAGCATTTCATTGCGCAGTGCCGGATCCAGTGCGGAGAAAGGTTCATCCAGCAGCAAAACCGGCTGGGAACGCACCAGGCACCGTGCCAGTGCCACCCGCTGGCGCTGACCGCCGGAAAGCTGTGATGGCAGCCGTTTCAGCAGTGGTGTCAGCGAAACCTGTTCAGCGATCTGTTCCAGCTGCACTTTTTGCGCCGCATTCAGTTTCATACCGGGATGAAAACCGAGGGCGATATTCTGTTCCGCCGTCAGGTGAGCAAACAGGTTATTTTCCTGAAACAGCATGGATACCGGGCGTGAAGCGGGCGGTGTGCGGGTGTGATCTTCATTATTCAGCAAAATAGTACCGCTTTCGGCAAACTGAAACCCGGCAATCAGTGACAGCAGGGTACTTTTACCCGCCCCGCTCGGGCCGAGAATGGCAATTTTTTCTCCTGCGGCAACGGAAAAATGAAAATTCATGGTCTGTTGCTGATAGCGGTAAAGAATATGATCAAAATTAATCATGGGCGTTTCCCCGGCAGACGTTCCAGAACGGTAAACAGCCCGAAACAGAGTAAAAACAGGAGCAGCGCAGTGACCGCGGCATCCGCATTGCGGTAAGCGCCGATCTGCTGATAAAGATAGAACGGCAGTGTGCGGAAATCTTCATTGCCGAAAAGGGCTATCACACCAAAATCCCCGACCGACAGCACACTGGCAAATGCCACTGCCTGTGCCAGCGGGTTACGGAGAGCCTTCAGTTCAATCAGTTTCAGCCGGTTGAAGCCGCTGATATTCAGCGAGAGACAGAGCGGGTTATAGCGTTCAGCCAGGTCACGCATCGGGTTATCCAGCACTTTCAGTGCATACGGAATCGCCATCAGCGCGTTGGTCAGGATCACCAGCCCGTATGGAATTGCTCCCAAATCAGTGGTGCCGGTCGTGCTGTTGAGCAGCAGGAAAAACCCGGTAGCCAGTACAATTCCCGGCATGGCGAGGATCACCAGCCCGGAAAGCTCCATGGCCTGTCCTGCTCTGACCGCCTGCCGCAGCCGCAGTTCACGGCTGCTCCATAACAGCATCATGGTCAGCAGCACACAGATAAAACCGGAAGCCAGCGCAATTCCGAGCGAGGTGAAAAATGCCCGCCACAGTGCCGGTTGCTGCAGGACCGGCAGTAATCCCGGATTCAGACCGTCCGCGATGATGGCAAAAAACGGCGGCAGCAGAAACAGCAGGGCACAGAGGATGATCAGGCCGTCAGCCAGTCTGCGCGGCAGCGTGTCCTGCGGGTTGCGCCATTGCAGTGACTGGGTAAAGCCGACAGAAAAATGACCGGACAAATGCTGGCTGACGAGCACCAGCCCGATGCAGCACACCAGCTGGATCAGCGCCAGCAGGGCAGCGCGGCCAATATCAAAGTCATAATTCAGTGCCTGATAAATCGCCAGTTCAATGGTAGTTGCCGCCGGGCCGCCACCGAGTGCCAGCACCGTGGCAAAACTGGCAAAGCAGAGCATAAAAATCAGTGCGGCGGTCGGCAGCAACTGACGGCGCAGATAAGGCCACTCCACAATCCGGAAATGCTGCCATTCATTCATATTAAGCTGAGCGGCGAGCTGTCTCTGCTCCGTGGCAATATTATCGAGCTGCTGATACAGCATCCGGGTGGCAAGCGGCATATTGAAGAAGATGTGCGCCAGCAGAATGCCCTGTAATCCGTACGGGGAGAAGGTATAGTCCAGATCCAGAAAACCGGAAATATGTGCCAGCCAGCCGTTACGTCCGTAAACTGACAGAATACCGAATACGGCTACCAGCACGGGCAGTACCAGCGTCATCGCGCATAACCGCAGAAAGACCGTCCGTCCCGGGAAACGGCGGCGCCAGAGTGCCCGGGCCAGGAAAACAGCCGGGATAACGGAAAAGAGTGCGGATAAGAAAGCCTGCCAGAAGGTAAAGCGGACGACATGCCACAGGTAGCTGTCATCCCATATCTGCTGCCAGTCTGTATCCGGTGTGTTAAACCACAGCGCCCCGAAGGCACTGACAGTAACGACCAGAAGAAGACCGGACGCGAGTGCGCCCGGTATCAGGTACGCGGCAATTAACGGCTGACTGCGTTTTGCCATATCCGTATCCACTGATTGCGCTCTTTCGCCACTTCTTTTGCATCAAATTCCAGCGTTTTCGCCGGTTTCGGCATTTTGTCGTAAACCGGCGGCAGCGGCATATCAATCACAGGATACATCCAGTTGGTGGTCGGCAGCGTTTTCTGGAAATCCGGTGTCAGCATAAACTGCATGAACTGTTCCGCCAGTGCCGGGTGTTTTGAGGAGGCCAGTACACCTGCCATTTCCACCTGAAGATAATGTCCTTCCTCAAACAGTGCTGCGGCATAGTTATCTTTGTTATCTGCCAGCATGTGGTAACCAGGCGAAGAGGTATAACTCAGTACCAGGTCAGCTTCACCTTTCAGGAACAGGCCGTAAGATTCACTCCAGCCTTTGGTGACCGTCAGGGTCTTGTTCGCCATTTTGGCCCACTGTGCCGCCACATCATCCCCGTAGAGTTTTTCCATCCACAGCAGTAATCCCAGTCCCGGTGTGCTGGTGCGCGGATCCTGATAAATAATGGTCAGCTTCTGATCACTGTTAAGCAGTTCTTTCATGCTTTTCGGCGGGTTCGGCAGGGTGTCTTTGTTGTAGATAAAAGCAAACCAGCCATAGTCATAAGGAATAAAGGTTTTGCTTTCCCATTTGACCGGCAGCACCAGTTTTGACTGATCAACATTGCTTTCTTTAAACAGTCCGGTATCCAGAGCCGCCTGCATCAGGTTGTTATCCAGACCTAAGATGATATCGGCCTGTGATTTTTTACCTTCCATCCGCAGACGGTTCAGCAGCGTCACGCCGTCACTCAGACCGACGAGTTTCAGTTCGCAGTTGCATTGCGCTTCAAAGTTTTTCTTAATTTCCGGCCCCGGTCCCCACTCAGCAACAAATGAGTCATAGGTATAGACAGTCAGAACCGGCTTGCTGTTATCCGCAGCCGCCTGGAAAGAGAACAGAGCAGCAAGGCCGCCTGCGATGATATTTCTGGTCAGTTTCTGTAACACTTTGCGCTCCTGTAAGGGAAGGATTGGCAAAGGATCTGAGTGCAGCATGATGGCGACAGGCTGTGCTGTCAGCAGTGGCGGCTCAAATCCCTACGCCGGTATTAACCGGATCAGGTTCCTCGGGTGTTATCTCAGCAACACCGGCCGGAAAGCCGGAGCTGCACCCCGTTGAGAGAGGAATAGTGTAGTGTTTTTCTCAGGAATTTGCCACTGTCCGGAACCGTTAACGTGGCGTGTTGTTTTTCTTCTGTCAGAGCCGGAAATGCGGCGGGCTGAAGGATTTTGAGTGCAGAGGTTTACCCCATGATGGGAGTGTGAAACAATTGGCTATCTTTCAGTTTTTTTCTGAGGTAGTCGAGTGATTGATGATGATGGCTACCGCCCGAATGTCGGGATTGTAATTTGTAATAAGGAAGGCCAGGTTTTATGGGCCCGCCGCTACGGACAGCACTCGTGGCAGTTTCCTCAGGGAGGTATCAATCCCGGCGAATCACCGGAACAGGCCATGTACCGTGAATTGTATGAGGAAGTTGGTTTAACGCGTAAAGATGTGCGTATCCTGGCGGTCACCCGCAACTGGCTGCGCTACAAATTACCCAAACGTTTGGTGCGTTGGGATACCAAACCGGTTTGTATCGGTCAGAAGCAGCGCTGGTTTTTACTTCAGCTGCTCTGCGAGGACAAAGAGGTCAATGTGACCCGCAGCAAGTCGCCGGAATTTGACGGCTGGCGCTGGGTCACCTATTGGTATCCTGTTCGTCAGGTGGTCTCTTTCAAACGTGATGTATACCGCCGCGTAATGAAAGAGTTTTCTTCCGTTGTGATGCCTGCCAACAGCGAAGCGACGGCTGTGCGGGCACCGTTTCCCTACCGTCGCCGGCGCCAGAATTAGGGGGAACGGATGCTGACGCGTTTACGTGAAGTGATTGAAAAAGTGGCTGCCGCCGCCGATCTCGCGGAAGCGCTGGAGCTTCTGGTTAAAGAAACCTGTCAGGCGATGGGAACGGATGTCTGTTCCATCTACCTGGCAGATAATCAGCATCACTGTTTTTATCTGATGGCAACGCAGGGGCTGAAAAAGCCCCGCGGCCGTGCTGTCAGCCTTGCTTTCGGCGAAGGTGTGGTCGGTCATGTCGGCCGCCGCGCCGAGCTTATCAATATCGCGGATGTCCGCGAACACCCCGGTTTTAAATATCTCCCCCAGGTTAAAGAAGACAACCTGCGTGCATTTCTCGGTGCGCCGGTGGTTTACCGCCGCCAGTTACTGGGCGTGCTGGTGGTTCAGCAGAAAGAAAAACGCCTGTTCAGTGAAACGGAAGAGTCTTTTATTGTCACTCTGGCGATGCAGCTTGCCGTACTGCTGGCTCAGGCACAAACCAAAGGGTTGTTCGGGCAGTTTCGTCAGACCCGGATCCAGGCTATTCCGGTTTCTTCCGGGATTGTGATGGCCTATGGCTGGGAAGACCGTTCACAGCCGGTGCTTGAGAATGTTTCTGAAGCCTCGGCACTGGACCGCGTGCAGGAGCGTGCCCGCCTGAATAAAGCGCTGGAGGATGCCACGGCAGAGTGCCGCCGTATCAGCAAGCGTTTTAATGCCGCCTCACAAAAAGAGAGTGCCGCTATTTTCGATCTCTACTCCCATCTGCTGAACGACCTGCAACTGAAAAAGGAGTTGTACAGCATTGTGGAGCAGGGTTTTGTGGCCGAATGGGCAGTCAAAACGGTCATTGAGCAATTTGCGGGCCGGTTTGCCGGGCTTCAGGACAGCTATATGCGGGAGCGGGCCACGGATTTGCGTGCACTCGGGCAGCGGCTGTTATTCCATCTTGATGATAATTTTACCGGCAGCAACCAGTGGCCGGAACGCTTTGTGCTGGTGGCTGATGAACTGAGTGCCAGCCTGCTGGCAGAGCTGCCGCAGGAACAGCTTGCCGGTGTGGTGGTGCGTGACGGGGCAACACATTCCCATTCCGCCATTCTGGTCAGGGCGATGGGTATTCCGGTTATCATGGGCGCGGATATTCAGCCGGAGCTGTTACACAACCGTCTGCTTATCCTCGATGGCTACCGGGGCGTGGTGTATATCGAACCGGAGCCGCTGATAGCACAGGAATTCAGCCAGATTATTGAGCAGGAGCAGGCTATCAGCCAACTGGCCGAGGATGAGCTCAGCCACTCAGCTGCACTGAAAAGCGGCGAACGGGTTTCCGTTCAGCTGAATGCCGGGCTCAGTCTGAAGTATGAGCAAAAAATCGTCAAAAGTATTGACGGGATTGGCCTGTACCGTACGGAAATACCGTTTCTTGTGCATAATGGTTTTCCGTCAGAAGAAGAGCAGAAAGTCCGTTATCAGGATATGCTGCAACTCTTTGCCGGGAAACCGGTAGTATTGCGGACACTGGATATCGGTGCTGATAAGCAGCTGCCGTATATGCCTATCAGCGAGGAAAACCCGTGTCTGGGCTGGCGCGGTATCCGTGTGATGCTGGATCAGCCGGAGATTTTTCTTATCCAGTTGCGGGCCATGCTGCGGGCCAATATCGGGCTGAATAATCTGAAGATATTATTCCCGATGATTTCCGGGCTTGCGGAGGTTGAAGAGGCCATCCGCCTGCTTGATCGTGCCTGTGAGGAAGTATCGGTACTGACCGGGGAACGGGTGGAACGTCCGCCGGTAGGTGTGATGCTGGAAGTGCCGTCATTGTTGTTTATGCTGCCGGAGCTGAAACAATATATTGATTTTATTTCTGTCGGTACGAATGATTTAACCCAGTATCTGCTGGCGGTTGACCGGAATAATACACATGTTGCACCATTATATGACTCGCTCCATCCGGCGGTCCTGCGTATGCTGAATTTTGTCCGGACTGAAACCACCCGGCTGGGGATCCCGGTCTCGGTTTGCGGGGAAATGGCGGCAAATCCGTTAGGTGCAATGATACTGATTGGTTTAGGATACCGTCAGCTGAGTATGAACGGGCGGAGTATCCCGCGTATTAAGTATCTGCTGCGGCATCTGGATGCCGGAGTACTGGAGCCGCTGCTGGCATCATTGCTGGATGCACAGACAGCGGCTGAGATCCGTGAAAAAGCGGAGCTGTTTATTGAGAACAAGGGGCTGGGACAGCTTATCCGGGGTAGTGCTTAACCGGCACATCCCGGGGCATAAGGTGTTTCCGTCCTTACAGTCATATATCCCGGTCTGCGGCAGGCAGAGCTGTAACCGCAGCCGGATACAACACACAGTGTGAGGTACGATGAGTAACACTTATCTGGCATTTCCGGATTTTGATCCTGTTATTTTTTCTGTGGGGCCGGTGGCGTTACGCTGGTACGGGCTGATGTATCTTGTCGGGTTTGTGTTTGCCATGTGGCTGGCCAACCGGCGTGCAGACAAACCGGGCAGCGGCTGGAAACGCAGTGAAGTTGAAACACTGTTATATGCCGGGTTTGTGGGGGTTTTCCTGGGCGGCCGTATCGGCTATGTGCTGTTTTATAACTTCCCGCTGTTTGCAGAAAACCCGCTGTATCTGTTCAAAGTCTGGGATGGCGGTATGTCATTCCACGGCGGACTGATGGGCGTTATTATTGCTATGTGGTGGTTTGCCCGCCGCACGAAGCGTCATTTTTTACAGGTTGCTGACTTTGTGGCACCGTTGATTCCGTTTGGTCTCGGTATGGGGCGCATCGGTAACTTTATTAATGGCGAACTGTGGGGGCGTGTGACACTCGATACACCGTGGGCCATTCTGTTCCCGACGTCTTATAGTGAAGACGTGAAACTGGCTGCTGCTGATCCGTCTCTGATGCCGGTGCTTGAGCAATACGGCGTTCTGCCGCGTCACCCGTCGCAACTGTATGAAATGCTGCTGGAAGGGATCGTCCTCTTTATTATTCTGAATGTGTTTGTCCGTAAATCCCGCCCGATGGGCAGTGTGTCAGGTCTGTTCCTGATCGGCTATGGGCTGTTCCGTATCATTGTGGAATTTTTCCGCCAGCCGGATGCCCAGCTTGGTTTATTCGGCGGGATCAGCATGGGGCAGATTTTGTCTGTGCCGATGATTATTATTGGTGTACTGATGATGGTATGGGCATACAAATGCCCGGGTAATAAAAAGCAGAGTAATACCGGAAAACAGAACGCACCGGAATAGATCAGGCTTTAGTGAGTAATAAAAAACTGCATCGTAACGGATGCAGTTTTTTTATGCGCGGCTGTTTAATGGTTTCTCAGACAGAGAACGGATATTTAATCGGGTCGTGGTGCTGATAATCTGTCACTGTGAAGTCATCGGTGGTTACCCATGTCATTAAATCATCCAGCGTTTTAATGTCAGGGTTAATATGCAGTTTCGGTGATGCAAATGGCTTACGTGCAATCTGGACATCACGCATTAATTCCAGCTGATCTTCATATAAATGAAGGTTAACCACTTTGTGATAAACCTTACCGCATTTCAGGCCGGTTATCTGAGCCATAATAGCCAGCAGGAAATAACATTGCGGCGCATTGAAAACATAACCCAGTGCATAATCACAACTGCGCTGATAACTGTTTAAATATAATGTGCCATCAAGAACGGAGAAATGATGCATAAACATGCAGGGTCTCAGGCAACCCTGATTAAATTCACCGGGATTCCAGAATGAAATAATTTCACCGCGGTCATCAATTCCTTTTTTTAAATTATCATAGACTTTACGGAGTTGATCGAATGTATTTTTTCGCAGTTCATTAATCAGTGTTTTAACACCTTCTTTATCTCCGGAATCATTTAATGATAATAATAAATCATACTGTGCTTCTGTCGGGGATACTTTCAGCTGCCGTCCCTGAACACCATAAACGCGACCCATATCATCCTCACCTTTGCGGTTCGGGTTTGCCAGCCAGTCGGTATTTTCATTGGCGTTAGCGTTCCAGGTATTACAGCCGATGGCTCTGAACTGAGCGGCGCTGTCATATCCGCGTAAGTAACCCAGCATCTCTGCAATTGCGGCTTTCCAGAATGCCTTGCGGGTGGTCACCAGCGGGAACTCATTTTTGTCAACGTGGTAAGTGAAATCGGCATTAATAATTGTCAGGCATCTTTTACCTGTCCGTTTATTCTCAATCCATTTCCCTTCCTCCAGAATCCGCTTTGCAATGTCTAAATATTGTTCCACTTTCGTTTTCCTGTTGACGCAGTATATGGTTTTTATATTATAACATTATTTTCATTTTTTTAATACAAGATAATATTATTTTGATTTTTTATCAGTATTAAATCTATTAACCATATTAATAATTAAGTTAATGTTTTTGTTATTTATAAAAATCATTAGTGGTTTTTTTATTCTTTATCTGATTATTTCCGGCTCACCGGTACTGATATTCAAATACAGTACCGGCGGCCGGTTTTTATATCAGTTAATTTCCGTATTGTTAAAGAGCGGTGGTGTCTGTACTTTTTAGCGCCTTCATTTTGTTCACTCCACACTTTTTTCTCTGGCAGATAATTTTTTTCCGTACAACACGAAAAATGAATGTGAATTTGCAGTATTCCGCAGAATTTTTTTCCTGTTGCATCGCATTTTTTTCGGTTTTGTCTTTCCGGGAGTGGTAAATCCGTTATTTTTTCGGCAGAGAAAACGAACGGATGAATACATGCTGACAGAACGGGGGATATCGCTGATGGAAGTCATTATTGTTTTATTTATTATGGCATTACCTGTTTCATTTATTAATATTTCATGGGAAAGCCACAGAGAGCGGCGTTATCTGACAGAAACGGCTGCGTTGTTTCAGCAATATCTCAGCAGCCATAAACTGAAAGCAACCTATCTGAACGAAACACGGAAAATCGCGGTTACGTTTGGTGAGAAAAGCCGGGCCTGTCATCAGGTATCCGCAGCACGGTGTGATGATGATCCGGAAGGATTCACACCGATGGAAGGTGTCCGGATTGTTTCCGGCACGACCGGTACCGTATTGTTCTGGGGAACCCGGCATACCGCCTCTGCTGCTAGTTTTTTACTGGAAAATACGCAGGGACAGATAAAACTGATTATCTCGGCCCCGGGCCGTATACGGTTGTGCACGCCGGACACGATATCCGGAGTACCGTCATGCTGAATAAAAGGCGGGAAAAGGGTTCACTGCTATTTGAAATGCTGGCGGGAATGGCTGTCAGTGCAATTCTTCTGGTCACGGTCACCCGCTTTTTTCCGGCGCTGGGGCAGGATGTACTGAACACATACCGGCAATACAAGCTGGATACGATAATGCGGGAAACCCTTTTGCGGCTGGAAAAAGATCTCCGGCGGACGGCATTCTGCCGGGGACACTGTCAGGGCAAACCGCTGGAAATTGCCGCCCGGCGCGGCGAGACAGACGGCAGTTGCATCATTGTTGCTTACGACCTCAATCACAATGGCCGCTGGGAGCGGAATGTCCGTAAAATCGGGGAGCATTTCGGCTACCGTCTGAATAAGCAGGCACTGGAATGGACGCGCGACGCCCGCAGCTGCCGGGATACCGGCTGGCAAAAGGTCACGGATAGCCGCTATGTGAATGTTTCCCGGTTTCTGGTCACGCCGGTAAAACTGTACGGAAAAAATGGCCTGAAACTGACCCTGACACTCACCGGACGGGACATGCCCTTAATACAGCGAACCGGAGAAAGCCTGATTGTCATGCCTAATTACCACCTGTAGATCCGGCGGGGAGAAAGCCGGTCACTCCGGAGGCAATGCCCTGTTGCTGATGATTATGCTGTTGCTGGGGATCTCATTGATGATGCTGTCTGTTTTACACCGTTTTTATCAGACGGAGTGGCGTAACGGTCAGGACGAAACGGCATTTTACCGGGCGGATGCCGGATCGGCTTCTGCGCTGGAATGGGGACTGACACTGGCGTGGTCCCGGAAAGCACTGAATGAAACACCGTTTTACTGCCGGACAGCACCTGATCCGGAACTGAAGAGTTGTTTGCGGCGGCTGAGAGCCAACAAGCTGTTATTACAGGGCAGCATGTTTTCTCCTAGGTTTAAACAAAATATCACGCATTATCAGCTGGTCAGTGCCCGGGAAGAAGGAGACAACATGATTTTGACAGCCCTGCCGCAGGGATGGAGTGATTTTTGCCCGCCGGATTTAAAACCCGGCTGCAACCGGCATACTGAAACGGGAGAAAACAATGAATGAGCGCGGTATGTCGTTACCGGAAGTGATGATTTGTGCCTTTATTTTTGCGATTCTGGTTACCGGATTATTACGCTATTATCAGCTCCTGCACAGCGGAAAACAGCGGCAATATGCGGATGTCAGCACGGTACGTCATCTGCATCAGATGATGCGTTTTACGTCGGATCCCGGGATATTACGGCAGATGATGCAGACACATTTATCCCCCCGGCAGAAATGGGAAAGTTATCAGGAAAATGTGTCACCGGGCTGTATTTCCGTTACTATCGGGCTGGTCTCTCTGGGAGAGCGCCGGTTAACCGCCGGCAGATGGCAATGTATGTAAGGACAGGACAATGTTTACAGTTTATCACTCCAATGATCTGGATCTGCTGAAAGATCTGATATGCCATATTATTGATAATGATAAAATTAATGATCCTTTTTGTCCTGAAACCGTGCTGGTGCAAAGCCCGGGGATGTCTCAGTGGCTGCAAATCAGCCTGGCAGAAAAACTGGGTATTGCCGCGAATATAACATTTCCGCTGCCCGCCACATTTATCTGGGATATGTTTACCCGTGTCCTGCCGGACATTCCGAGGGAGAGTGCCTTCAGTAAGGGCGCAATGACCTGGAAGCTGATGTCACTGCTGCCGCAGCGCCTTGATGATCCGGATTTTGCCCCGCTGCGCCATTATCTTGATGATGACGGGGATAAACGCAAACTGCATCAGCTATCGGGACGTATTGCTGATTTATTTGACCAGTATCTTGTCTACCGGCCGGACTGGCTGACGGCGTGGGAAAATAATGAACTGATTGACGGGCTGAGCCAGAACCAGTCCTGGCAGAAATGCCTGTGGCAGGATTTGCAGACACTAACCCGCAGCCTGGGGCAGCCGGAATGGCACCGTGCCAATCTTTATCAGCGTTTTATTGATGTGCTCAATGAAGGTGACCCGGAGATTGTCGCCAATCTGCCGCCCCGCCTCTTCATCTGCGGTATCTCCGCATTACCGCCGGTGTATCTGCAGGCTCTGCGGGCGCTCGGGCAGCATACCCATATCCATCTGATGTTTACCAATCCCTGTCAGTATTACTGGGGCGATTTACAGAGCCCGGCTGCACTGCGGCGTATGCTGGCGCGCAAGCCGCAAAGCTATTGGGATAAAAAAGCTGTCAGCTGGTTTAAATCGGATGAGGATGCACCTTCA
The DNA here is from genome assembly GCF_022819185.1 of Morganella sp. HSTU-ASny43. Classification (NCBI taxonomy): domain Bacteria; kingdom Pseudomonadati; phylum Pseudomonadota; class Gammaproteobacteria; order Enterobacterales; family Morganellaceae; genus Morganella; species Morganella sp. HSTU-ASny43. The sequence goes on along the minus strand of NZ_WSPG01000005.1, from coordinate 13,981 downwards.
CTGTTCGATTTTGAGGCTGACGGGGAACAGAATACCGGTAACCCGCTGCTGGCATCATGGGGGCGTCCCGGCCGGGATAACCTGTTTTTCCTGGAAGATATTGAAGAAATCCATGCTATTAAAGCTTTTGTCGACCGCCCGGCAGATACACTGCTGTCTGCTGTTCAGCAGGATATTCTTAATCTGGAAGACGGCAGTGTGGTGGGAAAAAACAAAGAGGAGTTTGTCACCAGTGAGCGGCGGCGGGTGATTGCGGATAATGACCGCTCCCTGACATTCCATTCCTGCCACAGTCCGCAGCGGGAAACAGAGATTTTGCAGGACTATTTACTGAACCTGTTGGAGAATGATCCGTCACTGACTCCCCGCGACATTATTGTGATGGTGGCGGATATCGACAGTTATTCTCCTTATATTCAGGCGGTTTTTGGCCAGGGAAACGAAAACCGCTATCTGCCGTTTGCTATCTCAGACCGTAAAGCCCGCCAGGCTCACCCGGTATTACAGGCAGTACTGACACTGCTGGAATTACCGCAGAGCCGTTTCACCTCAGAGCATGTACTCAGCCTGCTGGAAGTCCCGGCGGTGGCGCAGCAGTTCGGGCTGGATGAGAGCGACTTACCGCTTCTGCGCCGCTGGGTCAGCGGATCCGGTGTCCGCTGGGGGCTGGATGACCATAATATTGAATCTTTCTCACTGCCGGTTTTTGGCCAGAACACCTGGAAATTCGGGCTGGAACGCATGCTGCTGGGCTATGCCATGGCAGAGGAGGAAGGTACCTGGCGCGGGATCCTGCCGTATGACGAGGTTTCCGGTATGTCAGCGGACCGGGTCGGACAACTGGCTGCTTTTATTGATACGTTGCGGCAGTGGCAGAAAATACTGAGTGAACCGCGGACACCGGCACAATGGCGTGAAACCGGTTCTGAGCTTCTGTCTGCCTTTTTCATGACGACACCGGATACCGAACCGGTGCTCAGTATGGTGTTACAGCAGTGGCAGCAGGTACTGGATCAGGGGGTTAAAGCCTGTTATGACGGCGATGTTCCGCTTGCATTGATCCGGGATGAGCTCTCTCTGCGGCTGGATGACGAGAAAATCAGCCAGCGCTTTTTATCGGGAGCGGTAAACTTTTGCACGCTGATGCCGATGCGTTCTGTGCCGTTTAAGGTTATTTGCCTGCTGGGTATGAATGACGGTGTGTACCCGAGGACAATCCCGCCGCTGGGGTTTGATCTTATGGCGGAAAAAAGCCGCCGGGGTGACCGCAAACGCCGGGATGATGACCGCTATCTTTTCCTGGAGGCGCTGGGGTCAGCAAAAGAATATTTATATATCAGTTATATCGGCCGATCTATCCGCGATAATGAAGAGCGTAACCCGTCAGTGCTGGTCAGTGAACTGCTGGAATATGCCGGTCTCAGTTTTTGTCTGGAGAAAGACCGGTTTGCTGACCTGGATACCAGCCGGGAAGCGCTGGAAAATCATCTGATTGTCCGGCACACCAGGGTTCCGTTTGCGGCGGATAACTACCGGGAGGGCGCGGAATTTCAGAGCTTTTCGCCGCAGTGGTTACCGGCAGCATTACGGCAGGGCGAAGCGCAGGGGCCGTTTAATGTCCCGGTTCCGTCAGAAGATATAACAGAAATAACCATTGATCAGCTGCTGAGGTTTTACCGTCATCCGGTCAGGGCATTTTTTCAGCAGCGTCTGAATGTCCATTTTGATATTGAGGATGTGGCTCTGCCGGAAGAAGAACCGTTCAGTGTTGATAATTTACAGCGTTACGGGTTTAACACCCGGCTGCTTGATGCGCTGGTGGACGGCGAACCGGAAGAGCGGGTCTTCCGCATACTGAAGGCGGCGGGGGAACTGCCGGCCGGGGCGTTTGCACAGGTTTACTGGGAAGAACAATTACAGGAAATGGATGTTCTGGCGGAGAAAATCCGTAATGCACGGACAGAATCTGATATTGAGTCGTTTCACTATGTTACCGGGCCGTATACTTACAGCGGGCAACTGACCGGAGTTCAGGAGAACGGGCTGCTCCGCTGGCGTCCGGCGGCACTTACCGCCGCTGACGGGCTGCGTTTGTGGATTGAACATCTGACATACAGCCTGAGCGGACGGCAGCAGTACAGCCGGATGTACGGGCGCGGTGATACGGTGTGGATCTTTGAGCCGCTGACGGCAGAGCAGGCGCAGGGCTATCTGCGTCAGCTGCTGGATGTGTTTGTCCGTGGTCTGAATGAGCCGCTGCCTGTCTTTGTCAAAAGCGGCTGGGCATGGCTGACCACACTGGCGGATGAGAACACCGGTGAACTCTCTGATGATGATGCACTCCAACATAAAGCCGGTTTACTGCTTCTGCAGACACTGCAGGGGGGATATCAGTTTACCGGTGAGGCGGAGGACGATTATGTCGTCCGCGCATTCCGCCATTTTGATGAAGCACTTATGGATGCAATAAAGCAATTTTCACAACAACTCTTTTTGCCGATGTTTCAACATCAGAAGAACAGGGAGAATGAGGCTGATGCCTAAACAACTAGTGCAGTTTATTTTTACGCTGCTTTTCTTTTTTACCGGTGCCAATGCACTTGCTCAGAATAACTGGCAGGTTCTGCCCGGAGAGATTGAGAAAAGCGCCAACGATCCGCGTCAGTATCAGGCAATCACCCTGAAAAATAATATGACGGTTCTGCTGATTTCCGATAAAACCGCGCGCAAATCAGCGGCGGCAGTCAGTTTGGCCATCGGCAGTATGGATGAGCCGCAGAGCCAGGCTGGTCTTGCGCACTATCTGGAACATATGGTGCTGATGGGTTCAAAACGTTTCCCTGAACCCGGTAATTTCAGTGATTATCTGGCGAAGCACGGCGGCAGCCATAATGCCAGTACCGGCTCCAATTACACTGACTTCTATTTTGAAGTGGAAAATAATGCGCTGAAAGGGGCAACGGAGCGGCTGGCTGATGCCCTGGCAGAACCGCTGCTGGATCCGGTGAATGCGGATAAAGAACGTAATGCGGTTAACGCTGAGCTGACCATGGCGCGTTCCCGTGACGGGCACCGCATGTATCAGGTCCGGGCGGAAACCTGGAACCCGGCACATCCGATTTCCCGTTTTTCCGGTGGTAACCTGGAAACCCTTAGAGATAAGCCCGGCAGCATCCTGCATGAAGAGCTGCTGAAGTTTTATAATACCTATTATTCATCCAATCTGATGAAAGCTGTTATCTACGGACCGGAGTCCCCGGAAGAACTGGCAAAACTGGCCAATGAGACGTTCGGCACGATTCCGGATCGCCACGCAGCTGTTCCGCAGATTACCGTTCCGCTGATCACCGCAGCCGAGCAGCAGAAAATCATTCACTATGTTCCTGCGCAGCCGCAGAAATCGCTGGATTTTGAGTTTGTCATCGACAACAACAGCAAAGATTTCCGCAAGCAGACAGATACCTATATTGCGTATCTGCTGGGAAGCCGCAGTGAAGGTACGCTGGCGAACTGGCTGATATCCAACGGGTTGGCGGAGAGCGTCAGTGCATCGGCATCCTCAACCCTGGCACGTAACCAGGGCGTGTTTATTATCTCTGTCTCACTGACTGATGAGGGCATGGCGAAGCGCGATGAAATTACCGCCGCTGTTTTTGCGTACCTGAATCTGATTAAAGAAAAAGGGATCAATAAAGACTATTTCGATGAAATCGCCCGCGTGAATATGCTGGCATTCCGCTACAGCTCGGTTGTCCGTGATATGAACTATGTTGAATCACTGGCAAATACGATGATGGAATATCCGGTAAAAAATGTTCTGAATGTCGGCTATCTGGCTGATGACTGGGATCCTGCCGCCATCAAAGCCCGCCTTGCGGATTTAACACCGGAAAAAGCCCGCATCTGGTATACCAGCCCGCAGGAACCAAGCAATAAAAAAGCCTATTTCGTTGATGCGCCTTATCAGGTGGATGCAGTGACTGCAGCTCAGCTGGATAAATGGCGTAAATCTGAAGGTGATTTCCGTTTCTCTCTGCCTGCACTGAACCCGTTTATTCCGGATAATTTTGATCTGATCAAACAGCAGGAACAGCAAAAACCGGTACAACTGACAGACACTGCAAAACTGCGCCTGTTCTATATGCCGAGCCGCTATTTTGCGGATGAGCCGAAGGCAATTATCGCGCTGGAACTGCGTAACCGGAATGCCGGCAGAACAGCCAAAGATGTTGTCACCAGCGCGTTGCTCAGTTATGTCAGTGAACTGAAGCTGAATCAGCTCAGTTATCAGGCCAGCGTGGCAGGAATGGGGATCAATATCAGTGATGATGATGGTCTGAATATCAGCGTCAGTGGTTATTCCCAGCATCTGCCGGAACTGCTGACCACCGCAGTGAGTGAATACCAGTCCTTTACACCGTCAGCATCGGAGCTTGCACAGGCGAAATCCTGGTATCGTGAGCAGGTTGCGGTATCGGATAACGGCAAAGCCTATGAAATGGCAATGCGTCCGTTCAGCCGTCTGAAATCAGTGCCTTATTTTGAAGATAAAGAACGCCTCGCAGCGCTGGACACCATTACCGAAAGTGACATCACGCAGTACCGTGACCGTCTTATCCGTGAAGGTGCTCTCCAGATGTTTGTATTCGGTAATCTGACAGCACCTCAGGCAAAGCAGATTGCATCGAAAGCTCAGGCACAGCTCGGTTCACAGGGTACGGAATGGTGGGTCGGGGATTACTATGTGATTGATAAAGCCCTGAAACCAAACTTTGACGAAAAAGCCAACAGCACAGATAACGCGCTGGCCAATATCTTTATTCCGGACGGTTATTCACGGACGGAAGGTGCTGCATTCTCGTCTGTGCTGTCGAAAATTCTGCATCCGTGGTTCTATGATCAGTTGCGGACACAGGAACAGCTGGGGTATGCCCTGTTTGCATTTAACCCGAACTTCGGCCGCCAGTGGGGGATCGGTTTCCTGCTGCAAAGCAATGAAAAGAATCCGGCTTATCTGTCACAACGCTTTGATGATTTTTATATCAATGCGGAAAAACGCCTGAAAGCACTGGATAATGCGGAGTTTGATAAATACCGTAATGCACTGCTGACTGAAATGACACAACCGCCGGAAACCTTTGAGGAAGAAGCATCCCGTTATTCATTTGATTTCAAAAATAATTACTTTGATTTCAACACCCGCGAGCAGACGATTGCGGCGGTGAAAAAAATGACCAAACAGGATGTGGTGACATTCTATGAGAACGCGGTGATGTCGAAAAAAGGACTGGCGCTTTACTCTCAGGTGACCGGTACCGGCGGCAAAGCGGATGATTACGCGAAACCGGCCGGATGGACGACGTATCCGTCTGTCACGGCTTTCCAGGCGCTGTTACCTGTTAAAGAAGAAATCCGGTAAAACGATGGCGGCTGAATCTTTAAATCCGATGACAATACCGCTGCAGGGGCAGCGGTTAATTGAGGCCTCTGCCGGTACAGGGAAAACTTACACCCTGGCCCGGCTCTATCTGCGTCTGCTGCTGGGTATTGGTGAAGGGGCATTTGTCCGGCCGTTATCGGCGGAAGAGATCCTGGTGGTGACCTTTACCGAAGCGGCAACCAATGAACTGCGGGGGCGTATCCGTGAGAACATCCATAAGTTGCGGATCGCCTGTCTGCGTCATGAAGAAGGCGGGGAACCGGGGGAGGATTACGGATTCGGTCCGCTTCTGGCGCTGATTGAGGATAAACAAAGTGCTGCTCAGCGCCTGCTGCTGGCTGAACGGCAGATGGATGAAGCCGCCATTTTTACCATCCACGGTTTTTGTCAGCGTATGCTGACACACAACGCCTTTGAATCCGGCGTGCTCTTTGAACAAACGCTGATTCAGGATGAGCATCCTGTCCGTAAACAGGCCTGCGAGGACTTCTGGCGGCGTCATTGTTACCCGCTGCCGGTTGAACTGGCCAGAGCCATTACACAGCTATGGTCTGATCCTGAGGCGCTGCTGCGGGATATTTACCCCTGGCTGCAGGGGGAACTGCCAGGGATTACCGATGCACCGGAATCGGATGAAACATTACTTTCCCGCCATGAGAAAATTATCGCCGCGATTGATGAGGTCAAACAGTGCTGGCGGGAAAGTGATGCTGATTTTGTCAGTCTTATTCAGAACTCTGATCTGAATAAAAGCAGTTACCGCGCCAACCTGGTGCCCGGATGGATTGCCGGCATTGATGACTGGGCGAAGGAAACCGAAACCACACATTACGCACTGCCGAAAAATATAGAACGTTTCAGTCAGGCAGTGCTGGATGAAAAAACCAAAAAAGGCGGTACGCCGCCGTCACATCCGGTGTTCTCTGCGATTGAGGAACTGACAGCACAGGCACTGACGCTGGAGGATATCCTGTTTACCCGCGCGGTGTATGAGATCCGCCGGACCATCACGCAGGAAAAACAGAACCGGGGCGAAATGGGATTTGATGATTTGCTGACCCGGCTGGATAACGCGCTGCATCAGGAAAACGGCGCTCTGCTGGCGCAGACACTGCGCAGACGTTTTCCGGTGGCGATGATTGATGAATTCCAGGATACCGATCCCCAGCAATACCGGATCTTCCGCACTATCTACCAGGAAAACACCGGTGACAACGGCACACCGGCAGATCCGTACGGGCTGCTGTTTATCGGTGACCCGAAACAGGCGATTTACGCCTTCCGCGGCGCGGATATTTTCACCTATATCAAAGCGCGGCAGGATGTCAGTGCGCATTACACTCTTGGGACTAACTTCCGTTCCGCGAAGACGATGGTCGACAGCGTCAACAAGCTGTTTTTACAGGCGGATGAGCCTTTCTGCTTTAAACAGATCCCGTTTCAGCCGGTCAGTTCCGCACCGGATAATGATGAGGCCGCTTTTATTATCGGCGGAAAAACACAACCGGCGGTGCAGTTCTGGTGGCAGGCCGCAGAGGGGGTCAGCAGCGGGGATTATGAGCGGACAATGGCGGGAGTGTGTGCCGGGCAGATCCGCGACTGGCTGGATGCCGGACAAAACGGCACGGCACTGATTGGCAAGCCCGGGAAACAACGGCCGGTCAGTGCGGCAGATATTACCGTGCTGGTACGCAGCCGCCGGGAAGCACAACTGATAAAAGATGTCCTTAACCAGCGGGCGATCCCGTCTGTTTTTCTCTCAAACCGCGACAGCGTGTTTGACACACCGGAAGCCCGCGAGTTGCTGTGGCTGCTCCAGGCGGTGCTGAATCCGGAAAAGGAGCGGTTGTTGCGCAGTGCGCTGGCATCCGGGTTGTTTGGTCTGAATGCTGCGCAAATTGATGCACTGAATCAGGATGAAGCTGCCCGTGACAGGCTGGTGGACGAGTTCGCCGGTTATGGTCAGATCTGGCAGCAGCAGGGCGTTCTGCCGATGCTGCGCCGGGTGCTCAGTCAGCGGAAGATTGCGGAAAATCTTCTGGTGGGGCAGGACGGTGAACGGCGCTTAACCGATATCATGCATATCAGTGAGTTACTTCAGGAAACATCACTGACGCTGGAAAATGAACACGCCCTGGTGCGCTGGCTGGCACAACAGGTATTACGCCCGGATGCGCAGTCAGAAAGTCAGCAGATGCGGCTGGAAAGTGATCAGCATCTGGTTCAGATTTGCACTATCCATAAATCCAAAGGGCTGGAATACCCGCTGGTGTGGCTGCCGTTTATCTGTAATTTTCAGGCGGGTGGTCAGCGGCTTTATCATGATGAAACCACCTTCGAGCCGTGCCTGACACTGTCACCGGATGAAACACAGCTTGCCCTGGCGGATAAAGAACGTCTGGCAGAGGATTTACGTCTGTTGTATGTGGCGGTGACGCGGGCGGTTTACCATTGCAGCCTGGGTGTTGCGCCGATTATCAGAGGGAACCGCAAAAAAACAGGTAATACCGACCTGCATCTTAACGGGCTGGGGTATCTGCTTCAGAACGGACAGGCATGTGACAGCAAAACCCTGGCGGAGCGGCTTGATGCTTTTTGTCAGGGCGACAGCCCGGTTGCTGTCACCCGGATAACAGAACCACAACTGCAACTGTGGCAGCCCGGTATGTCACAGCCGCCGTCCCTGGCGGTGAAGCCGTTTACCCGGAATGTCAGCAGCCGCTGGCGTGTGACCAGTTACAGTGGCCTGAGTTACGGTGCATCGTCCGGCGGCACTGTGTATACACAGGACAGACAGGAAGAGATGATGGCGATGATCCGTTCTCTCAGCCCGTCACTGGATACAGATACGCTCGGTGAAGTGCAGGACGAAACCGGAACGGCACAAACCGCCGGTACCTTCCCGCGCGGTGCGATGGCGGGGACATTCCTGCACAGCCTGTTTGAAGAGCTTGAATTTGATAGTGAGCCCTCACTTGAGTGGCTGAGGGAGCAACTGCTGTCATACGGATTCTCTGCTGAATGGGCACCGTTCCTGCAAACCTGGTTCACGGATCTGGTTAATACACCGTTGTCTGCGGAAGGGCCGGTGCTCAGTGCAATCCCGGTACGTTATAAACAGGATGAAATGCAGTTTTTCCTACCGATAGACGGCGACCTGACCGCGCAAAAACTGGATGCACTGACGCGGCAGTATGATCCGCTGTCAGCACAGGCACCACCGCTGGATTTCGCGGCAGTGACCGGTATGCTGAAAGGCTTTATTGACCTTGTGTTTTATCACGACGGTAAATATTACATAGCGGACTATAAATCAAACTATCTGGGTGACAGTCACGCAGATTATCAGCCGGACGCACTGGCGCAGGCGATGCTGGAACACCGCTATGATTTGCAGTATCAGCTGTATACGCTGGCGCTGCATCGCTATCTGCGCCACCGGTTGCCGGATTATGACTATCAGACGCATTTCGGCGGTGTGTATTACCTCTTTCTGCGCGGCATGACACCGGACCATCCCGGCCGGGGGATCTGGTTTTATCGCCCGGAGCAGGCATTCACGGAACAACTGGATGCCCTGTTTAAAGGGGAGGAAGGTTAATGAATACTCACTTACAAATCTTGTGTGCAGAGCAGATCCTGCGTCCCCTGGACTGTCAGTTCGCCGCCATGCTGGCACCGGACAGTCATCCTCTGCTGCAACTCGTCTTTGCCCTGCTCAGTGCACAAACCGGCGGCGGACACGTCTGCCTGCCGCTGTCGCGGATTATTCCCGCAGCGGAACAGGGCGGACGGCATGCGGAGATCATGCAGTCTGTCTGGGAGGCACTGAATGAGCCGGGACTGCCGGAGATAAAAGCGGCGCTGTCTGCCTCTGATGCGGTTAGTGATGGCTCACTTCCCGCACCGGTTGTGCTGTCAGAAGAGAATTTGTACCTGCACCGGATGTGGCAGTATGAATGCCGGGTGGCGGAATTTTTCTCCCGGCCTCAGCGGATTTCTGCTGATGCAGAGAAACTGCGCCCGGTTCTGGATGCATTGTTCGGTACGGAAGAACCGGAGGACTGGCAGAAAATTGCCGCAGCGGTAGCGGTCAGCAGCCGGACTTCCGTTATTTCCGGCGGGCCCGGTACCGGTAAAACCACAACCGTTGCCCGTATTCTGGCGGCACTGGTGCAATCCGCCGCTGAGCCGCTGCTGATTGAACTGGCAGCACCGACCGGCAAAGCGGCAGCCCGCCTGACTGAATCACTGGGTGAGGCGATCGCGCAGCTTGATTTGACGGATGCACAGCGGGCCATGATGCCGGAGCAAGCCAAAACCCTGCACCGCCTGCTGGGCGCTCAGCCGGACAGCCGCCGGTTACGCCATCATCAGAAAAACCCGCTGATGTCGGATGTGCTGATTGTGGATGAAGCATCCATGGTTGATTTACCGATGATGGCGTCACTGATTGATGCACTGCCGGAGAACGCTATTCTGATCCTGCTGGGGGATAAAGATCAGCTGGCTTCGGTGGAAGCCGGGGCGGTGCTGGGGGATATCTGCCGTTTTGCTGAATCCGGTTACACACCACAGCGGCGGCAGGCGCTGGAGGCTATGACCGGCTGTGTGCTGCCGGATAAGTCGCCGGCGCATCCGGTCAATGTGCAGGATCACCTCTGCCTGCTGCGTAAAAGTTTCCGTTTTGATGCCGGTTCCGGCATCGGGCAACTGGCCACCGCAGTTAACAACGGCGATATCCGGGAAACCATGGCGGTTCTCGGCGGGCAGCGGCCGGATGTCCGTTATGTGCCGCTGGAGGATGAAGAAGGCTATGCTCAGGTACTGACAGACACCATGAAAGCCTATCTGCCGTTTTTATCACTGGTGAAACAGCATGCCGATCCTGCAGCGGTGCTTGACGCCTTCAGTCAGTTCCGGCTGCTCTGTGCGCTGCGTGAAGGGCCGTTCGGTGTGGAAGGGCTGAATGAGCGCATTGAACGGCTGCTGCATCAGCAGGGGCATATCCGCCGTCCGCTGATACACCGGCACCGTGCCTATCACGGTAAACCGGTGATGATAAGCCGCAATGACAGCCCGCTGGGGCTGTTTAACGGTGATATCGGGATTATGCTGACGGATGAAAACCATGAGCTGCGGGTGTATTTCCGGCTGCCGGACGGCACTATCAGGAGTATCCGCCCGAGCCGTCTTCCGGCACACGAAACAGCATATGTGATGACGGTGCATAAATCACAGGGCTCTGAGTTTGCTCATACCGCGCTGGTGCTGCCGGTGCAGCCTTCGCCGCTGGTCAGCCGTGAATTGCTGTATACAGCACTGACGCGGGCGAAGCAGTTTCTGACCATATACAGCCGGGAAGAGTGTGTTAAGCGGGCGGTGAAAACGCCGACTCAGCGGTACAGCGGACTGAGCGGGCGTTTGCGTTAGTCCGGCGGATTACTGAAAGCCCAGGATCAGGATTTTTGAGCGCCGCTGATAGTTATACAGCGCCTGTTTTTTGACCGGCAGGTTTTCAATTTCTGCCGGGACAAAGCCGCGCTCCTGAAACCAGTGAATGCTGCGGGTGGTGAGCACAAACAGCTTTTCCAGTCCGATCTGCTTTGCCTGCTGTGTGACCCGGTGCAGCAATTCCTCGCCGCGTGCGGAGCTGCGGTAATCGGGATGCACCGCCACGCAGGCCATTTCACCGATTTTCTCTTCCGGATACGGATAGAGTGCGGCACAGGCAATCGTGGTATTATCGCGTTCAATAATGGTGAATTTGTCGATTTCCATTTCCAGCTGTTCGCGGGAGCGGCGTACCAGAATACCCTGCTGCTCCAGCGGGCGGATAAGCTCGAGGATCCCGCCGATATCATTGATATTGGCGCGGCGTGTCTGTTCCGAGCTTTCCATCACAATCTGTGTCCCGATACCGTCGCGGGAGAAGAGTTCCTGGATAAGCGCGCCGTCCTCCTGGTAACTGAGCAGATGGCTGCGTTTCACGCCCCGGCGGCAGGCTTTCACCGCACCGCGCAGGAAACGGACGGTTCCGGAGTAATAATCGCCGCCGCCTTCCAGCGCCTGTACATAGTGCTCTGCATCATTCGGGTGCATTTCGGAGATAATCCCGCCGTCATCCGCCACCACACCTTGCGCAGAGCAGAAACCGATTAGCTTTTCTGCTTTCAGTTTGACGGCAATCTGCGTGGCAATTTCTTCGGAGGTCAGATTAAAGCTTTCACCGGTGACAGAAACCGCCACCGGGCCAATCAGCACGATACCGCCGTTATTGAGCTGACGGTTGATAGCATCTTCATCGATCCGGCGGATACGCCCGCTGTGGCAGTAATCAATACCGTCATCCACCCCCAGCGGCTGGGCTATCACAAAGTTTCCGCTCACCACATTGATATGCGCGCCCTGCAGCGGTGTGTTGCTCAGACACATCGACAGACGGGCGGTGATATCGAGCTGTAACTGTCCGGCTGCCTGCTTGACCAGCTCGAGAGTCCGCGCATCTGTCACTCGGGTATTTTTGTGATAAACCGGCTCGCACTGATGGGCCAGCAGATTTTTTTCAATTTGCGGACGGGCGCCGTACACCACAATCAAGCGGATGCCGAGGCTGTGCAGTAAGCCGATATCATTAACAATACCGGGAAAATTTTCATGCTCGATAGCTTCGCCGCCCAGCATCACCACAAATGTTTTGCCATGGTGAGCATTAATATAAGGAACCGACTGACGGAATCCGTCCACCAGTTCGATACTGCGCTCTTTCATAACACCCTCGTAAGTGAATTTTTATTCGTAATTTATGTATTTTTATTCTTTTGCAAAGGAATAGCAAGCGTAAATTTTGGTCGCCGGTTAAGATTTCACCGGGTTTTATGCCGCGTTATCGCCATATAAGCCAAAAATGCATAATGACAGGGCGCAAATGATTAGATAAAGTGCCGTTTAAATTATTTACGGAATAAATTGTTCTGCTTCTTTATTTTCCGGTTTTCATAACCCGCACCGGTTATTGTTGATTTGATTTACGCTATGGATATTTTTTCATGAGTCATTCTGAACATGATGCGTCGCGCCGTCTGTTACTGAAAGGAGCTGCGGCGTTTTGTCTGCTGAGTATCAGCCCGTTCGGCTTTGCGGCGTCGTCACAGATTGTGGCGGTGCGTATCTGGCCGGCATCCAGTTATACCCGTGTGACTATTGAGTCGGATCATCCGCTGAAATATAAGCAGTTTTCACTGCAGAACCCGGAACGTATCGTTGTTGATCTGAAAAATGTGCACCTCAACAGTGTGCTGAAAGGGATGGATAAGCAGGTGCAGGATCGCGATCCGCATCTGAAGCTGATCCGTGTCGGTCAGAATGATCCGCAGACTGTCCGCCTGGTGTTTGAAGTGAAACAGGCGATGAGCCCGCAGGTGCTGGAACTGACCCCGGTCGCTGAGTTTAAAAACCGTCTGGTGCTTGATTTTTATCCGAAAAATGGTGCTGCGACAGAAGACGATCCTCTGCTGGCACTGCTGGAAGATTACAACCGCGGTGATCTCGAAGAAAGCCTGCCGCGTGAAACGCCGAAACCGGGTAAAGCCGGTCAGGACAGGCCGATTGTTATTATGATTGACCCGGGCCACGGCGGGGAAGACCCCGGTGCTATCGGGAAATACAAAACCCGCGAAAAAGATGTGGTGCTGCAGATTGCCCGCCGCCTGAAGTCGCTTATCGATCGCGAGCCGGGTATGCGTGCCTATATGACGCGCAACGAGGATGTGTTTATCCCGCTGTCGGTGCGCGTGGCGAAAGCCCGTAAAATGCGGGCGGATCTGTTTGTCTCAATCCATGCGGATGCCTTTACCAACCGCTCTGCCAGAGGTTCGTCGGTCTTTGCGCTTTCGACGCGCGGGGCAACCAGTAATACCGCAAAATATCTGGCTCAGACCCAGAACGATGCGGATAAAATCGGGGGCGTCAGCAAAAGCGGCGACAAATACCTCGACCAGACCATGTTTGATATGGTGCAGAGTGCGAGTATCAAAGACAGCCTTAAATTCGGTTCAGAAGTGCTGAAACGGATGGGAAATGTCAACAAACTGCATAAGCGCACGGTTGATCAGGCAGGGTTTGCGGTGCTGAAAGCACCGGATATTCCGTCGATTCTGGTGGAAACGGCGTTTATCAGTAACCTTGAGGAAGAGCGTCTGCTGAAAACGGCCAAATTCCAGCAGGAGATGGCAAATTCTATTTTCCTGGGGATTAAGGCGTATTTTGCCAACGGCGGGGCTGTCGCACGACGCAACTGAAAATACGGTTTATCACAGAAATTGTGCATCACAAGGATGTGGTGTGAAACGGACAGATACAGTACAGACATAGTTATGCACTGAAAAAAATCGTTTTCAGGAATGAATTTTGTGTGTTTTCAGGAAAAGTTGACAGAGAATTTGTCAGAAGAGTGGTTGCGGGGGCCGGATTTGAACCGACGACCTTCGGGTTATGAGCCCGACGAGCTACCAGGCTGCTCCATCCCGCGTCTGTGAGGCG